>JBEEGD010000191.1:0-8248 GCA_041166685.1 Acidimicrobiaceae bacterium
CGCGGCCGGACCGAGGAGCGGTTCGAAGACTGGCGCCCGTACCGGCTGCTCACTGGCCTGCTCGACGCGGAAGGCGGCTTCCTCGCACCCCTGCTCAGGTGACGAGAATCCGACCGTGCACCGCACCCATTTGGAGGACGAATCCCTCGAGCCGAGCTCGACACACCCACTCCGAACCGGCCATCGCGCGGTGCGCCGACCATCAAATAACCACGACCCCGCCGAGCCGCGACAGCATCCTCGATGTGCCGGTAGGTGACACTCGCGAACATCCGTTCGGAGTGCAGAGTGTGAACGGGCGTGACGAACACTCGCAATACTCCGATCGAGGCGCTCCAGCGCGCGTTCCCGATGCAGGTGTTGCGGTACCGGTTGCGAGCGGGTAGCGGCGGTGCCGGTCTCTACCCGGGCGGCGACGGCATCGAGCGCGATGTCGAGATGCTCGAGGACGTGACGGTGTCGCTGATCACCGAGCGACGTGTGTCGCGCCCCCAGGGCCTCGTCGGCGGATCGCCGGGCGCGGTAGGCGAGGACTGGCTGCTTCCGAGTGGCGACGAATCGCGGGCAGAACGACTCGCCGACAAGTGCACGATCCAGATGAAGGCGGGCGACGTGCTGCGCATGCTGACGCCCGGAGGGGGTGGCTGGGGTCGTCCGCCGGGTCCCGTCGGGGGCCTGAGCATCTTGGGCGAGCAAGATGGCTCAACCGTCCGCATCGTCGACTACGACGCCGCATGGCCGTCCCGCTTCCAACTGGAGCGCGACCGCGTCGCCGGTGCACTTGGTGCGACCGCCCATCGGATCGAGCACGTTGGGTCGACCTCGGTGCCCGGGCTCGCGGCCAAGCCGATCGTTGACGTGATGGTCACTGTCGCGGACCCCGATGACGATGCCGCCTTCGTGCTCGCGCTCACCAAGGTGGGCTACGCGTTGCGGGTCATCGAACCGGACCATCGCATGTTCCGCACGCCAGCCCGCGATGTCCACGTGCACCTGTGGCGCACCAACACCGACGACGAGCGACGACACCTGCTGTTCAGGGATTGGTTACGAGAGAACGCCGACGACAGAGCGCGCTACGAGGCCGTCAAGCGAGAGCTCGCAGCCCGCACGTGGCGGAACAGCAACGACTACGCCGACGCGAAGGGCGATGTGATCGCCGCGATCACCGAGCGCGCCGAGCTGTGGGCGTCCCAGACCGGATGGTCGACGTCGCCCTCGTGACGAATCTGGCCATGGATGACGCCTTTGGACCCGAGCCAACAACAACGATCCGGTCCAGATCCGGCGAAAAGCCGGATGTCAGCCGCATCGATGGACTCTCAACCCGCGTCCGGTAACGCCGGGTCGCGCCTCGACGTCGGCGGCGACTCCTTCCACCGTCGCTGCCATGTGCGGCCACCGGGCAGAGGAGTCCACCGCCTGGTCGACGGCCGCGATGAACGCAAGTCCGAGTCCAGCGCGCGTTCCCGATGCGCGTGCGGCGCTACCGGTTGCGAGCGGGCAGCGGTGGTCCCGTCACCGGCGGTCGGCGGCGTCACTCACCTAGCGTGAGAGCGTGCTGGCTGTCGACCACGTGATCGTCGCGGTTCACGAACTCGATGCCGCGGCTCTGCGGTTCAGCGAAGAGTACGGACTCGCATCGGTCGAAGGCGGGCGTCATCCTGGCCACGGCACCGGCAATCGCATCGTTCCACTCGGTGACAATTACATCGAGCTGATGGCTGTCGTCGACCGGGACGAGGCTTCGTCCAGTCCCCTCGGGTCGTGGCTGGAACAACGACTTGTCGAGGTCGGCGAGGGACCCGCGGCGCTGTGCCTGCGCACCGACGACATACAAGCCGCCGCCGAACGAGCCGGTCTCAGGCCGCTGCCGATGAGCCGCACCCGTCCCGATGGTGTCGAGCTCACGTGGCATCTCGTTGCGCTCGACGCCGCCCTCACGGAGGGTCTTCCGTTCTTCATTCAGTGGCACGTCGACGACGCGGACCACCCGGGCCGCGCACTGGTCGAGCACGGCCGCAACCCGGTCGGCATCGACTGGGTGGAGCTGGGCGGCGATCGTGATCGTCTCGCGGCGTGGCTTGGGCCCCACGAGCTTCCGCTCCGCCATTCCGAAGGCGCCGCCGGACCACAGCGGATCGCGGTCGCTGTTGCGGACGGCGACCAGATCATGATTTGAGAGGAGAGACCTGGTGAAGTTGCACGACAAGGTGGTGCTGGTGACCGGCGCGTCACGGGGCATCGGGGCCGCGGTCGCCAACGCGGTCGTCGCCAAGGGCGCGCGGGTCGGGCTCATCGCGCGAACAGGCGGCGACCTCGAAGCGGTGCTCAGCCGACTCGGTCATCGAGGAGCGGCCGCCACCGCTGACGTCGCCGACCCTGCGGCGCTCGCTGGAGCGATCACAACACTTGAAGCCGAACTTGGTCCGATCGACGTGCTCATCGCCAACGCCGGCATCGGCGCCTATGGACCCTTCGCCGACATCGAGGCGGAGGAGATGGAGCGGCTCGTCAAGGTCAACGTGCTCGGGACGATGTACGCCATCAGGAACGTGCTCCCCGGGATGATCGCCCGCAGAAGCGGTCACATCGTCACCATCGGGTCGATTGCCGGCCGCATCGGCTCGCCGTTCGAAGCCGTGTACTCCGCCACGAAGTTCGCGGGAGTGGGCCTGACGGAGGCATTGGCGGTCGAAGTCGAGCCCTATGGCATCGGCGTTTCCGTCGTGAATCCCGGCCCGGTGGCGAGCAACTTCGGCGAAGCAAGAGGTCACCCTTATGACCGCGACCGGCCGAAGCCGGTGCCGCCGGAGGACGTTGCCGCGGCCGTCGTCGACGTGGTCGAGCGCGACAAGCACGAGGTCTATGTGCCGCGATGGTTCGGTCCCGCGGTGGTCGTGCGCCATCTCGTCCCGCGGATGTTGCGGTGGGGCTCGAGACGCAGCTTCCGCGACGAGCTCGCGGCCGATCGGGCGACGCGGTGACGGCCGTTTCCAGCGGCGCTGGCAACCGGCACGTGGTCGTCCTCGCGCCCATGCCCCTCGAGATGGACGCCATCGTCGCTGCCTTCGGGCTCGGCCCCACCAGCGACGCCAACGGCGCGCCCTGGACGGGCCGCGTCGGCCACTCGGACGTGACTGCGATCCACATCGGCATGGGGCCACCGCTGACCCGGGCAGCCCTGGTGCGCGTGTTCGACGAGACACAGCCGGGTCATTTACCCGTCGACCACGTGATGATCGCTGGCATCTGCGGCGGGCTCGACCCCGACCTCGAGGTCGGCACGTTGATCAATCCCGAGATTCTCGTCGAGCACACGAGCGGCGCCACCTATCGACACCATCCGCCTGGCGACGCGCCGTTGGCCGGCAAGCTCATCACCACCGAAGGCGTGAGTTTGGACGTCGACCAGAGCCTGCGTTTCTTCGAGGACGGCTGCATCGCGGTGGACATGGAGTCCTCCGCGGTCGCCGAGGTGTGCGAGGCGCAGGGTTGTGCGTGGTCGGTGTATCGGTGCATCGGCGACCGGCACTTCGACGGCCTCCTCGACGAGAGGATCATCGCCCTGACCAACCCCGATGGGTCAGGCGACTTCGCGGCGATTCAGCGGCTCATGGCGGCCGAGCCCGAGCTCGCGGCGAATCTCGAGCGTCTCACGCATGACTCGGCAATGGCGGCCCGCTTGGCGGCCGAAGCCGCGGTGCGCGGTTGCCTTGCCCTCGACGACTGACGGCGAAGGTCAGTCATCTCACCGCTCTTGGGCTCGAGCGAATGCGAGCGCCAAAGCTTCGAGTTCGGGGCGCAGCGGCACGCCTTTCATCCGCAGCGTCGCCGCATAGCCGCCGAGTGATGCGGGGTCGGTCTCGAAGCGCGCGTTGGGAGCCGGTGGTGGCGCGCCGAACACCCCCTCGGACGGTGGTGGGTCCGGAGTGCCCGCGGCCACGACAACCAAGGCGGTGCCGACGGGTCGTTCACCTTCAGGGTCGGACGGCTGGTTGATCAGTCGTCCGCCGACAACAAGCGTGGTCGACCCCCCGCCGTCGAGGTTCCCGGCCTCGACCACGCCGATCGAGACAAGGAACTCCGCGAAGGCGAGTGGCGTCATGCCGATGCTGTAGCCGCGCTGTCGCCCGTCGACGGTGGCCAGCACCGCGCGTCCATCGGCGAGCTGACCGACCGCAGTCCTCGGTCCGACCGACTCGTAGTACGGGCCGTCTCCATAGAGCACATCGTCAGAGGGCACGCCGTTGTGGACCAGCGTCGTATTGCTTCCGGTCGAGTCGAGCAGGTTGGGCCACTCCGGGCTGAGCGCCCAGATCACGTTGAGGTGCTGATTCGGCTCGAGCGCCGTGATGAAGCTGGCGCGGCCGCCGCCCGACGGTGCGACGAGCACGTCGTCCGCTCCGACCGCGGCTGGTGCCGGATCACACGTTGCCGATGTCACGACGTGTGTCTGGGATGCCGCGCCATTGGCGTCGAGTTGTGGCGGCGCGGTCTGCGTCAGGCGCGCGTAGCACGAGCCCGCGGGCGGGCCCGAGGCTCCCGCTCCCTCCGGCGTGAACATGGCGATCTGATCGGGCGCAGGATCACCGTCGTTGAACCGGTCGAGGGCGGTGATCACGCCCGTCTCCTGGACCTGGGCGAACATTTTCATCGCCGGTGTGCCGAAGTGCGCCGCGCGTGGGTCCCGTGCACTGAACGAGTTCGAGTCTTCGACGTTGGCGGGTGCCTTCAGGAGCCGGCCGCCTGTCGCGAACGCGTGCGCCGGTTGTCCGTCGCCGAGGAAGAAGTCACCGTTCACCGCGACCGCGGCGTGCCAGCGTCGCGAGATCTCGGTCGTCGGAAGACGGCCGGTGAGCCGACCGGTCGCGAGAGCGCTGCGGATCTCGAGACCTTGCGATCGGTCGATCGTGACAATGTTGACCACGTTCGGACCGTCGAGCACGACGGTCTCGAGCTGGATGCCCGGCCCCAACTCAGTGCTGGGATGTCCTTGTCCAACGGGTTTCACGACGTGGGTGTCGACGAGCCGTTGGATGCCTTGCGCAAGCATCTCCGAGAGGAGGCCACGTTCGGTGATGCCGTTCGGCCGGATGTCGTACGGGCTGCCGTGGTTGTCCACGACGGACGTGGTCAACAGACTGTGTTGGCCGGCGTAGTTGTAATTCGCCGAGGTGGTTCCCTGATCGGCGAACCCGGGTGCGGCCGGATTCCGCGAGCGGATCAATGCCAGCGCACGCACGACCAGCGTCGCTGCCTGCGCGACGGTCAAGGGTTCAGCAGGGTGGAATCGGCGGTCGGGAAAGCCGGTGATGATTCCCGATCCGGCCAGTAGTCCGATCTCGTCGCGTACGTGTGGGTCGGGAACGACCTCAGGAGTCACATCCGGGAACGACGCAGAACGGTCGAGTGCGACTCCCGCTCGCTGGATGAATCGCGCGATCAGGCTCGAGACTTGGCTCCGTAGGAGCGGATCGTTCTCGCCAAACGTTCCGTCGCTCTTCCCCAGCGCGACGCCGTAGGCCTTCAGGCAGTCTGAGGCCGGACCTGCGTCACGAAACCCACCCGGAGGAGCGCTCGCACCTTGGCACGCGGTCGCATAGTCGGTCGGCGGGTCGAGGGTCGCGGGTCGGGCCGGTACGGATGCCCCGAACAAGAACCCGACGACGACCACGCTGCCGACGACGCGACGGAGCGCATTTTGTGAGAGCAACGTGATCTACCTCGCCGCGCGGAAGCCGCCGTCGACCCATCCGTGCACTTTGGCCCTGTATCGAAACACGTCCGAGCCGATCGGTCACGCGTCATTCTGATCGGACTAGTCACACTCGACCTCTACGGTGACAAGCCGCTGCACGTGCGGCGGTGCTCCCATTCGGCGATGTCGGCCGCCGCCGCGCTACCGGTCTGGGGGATCGGGATCCCGTGGGTGATTCGGGCCGGAACCCACGAATACGCATCGATCTCTCGACCCGTCGCGGTCACCTGCAGCACGCCGCTGCGTCCGGATTCGCCGTCCTCGCGCCAGTACACGAAGTTGCCGAGTCCGTAGGCGACCAGCGCGTTGCCGATGCGGCCGGCTCCGAACTCCCGATGCTCGTGGCTTCCGAGAATGATGTCGGCACCGGCCGCGATCAGCGCCTTGGCGAGATCTTCCTGCTCGGGCGACGCGCAGTGCGTCTCCTCGATACCCCAGTGCATGAACACCAGGAGCGTGTCGACCTCGGGCCGCACCGCGCTGACCGCGGCGACCAGCCGTGTGCGATCGATCGACAAGGCAACGCCGGCTTGGGTTTCGGTCGCCGACCACATGGGGATCAGGGCGGGCTCCAACCAGTCGAGGGCGCCGAGGATCGCGATGCGCTGGCCGTTGATCTCGGTCCGGTACGGCCGGAAGGCCTCGGACGCGTTGTGGCCGATCCCGACCACCGGGAACTGCGACGATGCGATCGCGTCGAATGTGTCCTGGATACCGACGGGGCCGTAGTCGAGGGCGTGGTTGTTCGCCATGTTGACCACGTCGACCCCTGCGGCTTTCAGCGCAGCGAACGACGCCGCGGGCGAACGGAAATGGAAGTTCTTGCCCGACACCGGCTCGCCGCGCTCGGTGATCGCCGTCTCCAGGTTGACCATCGCGAGGTCCGCGCCGGAGAGCGCGGGCGCGATCGTTGCGAGGAGATTGGTCGGGTCGGCCTTGACTCGGTCCGACAGCAGCGGCAACCCGGTGGAGACGGCGCCGGGCTCGTTGTCCTGCTGATCGACGAACAGCGTGTCGCCGGCGAATGCGAACGTGACCGGTTGTCCGCTCCCGCGCGGCCCTCGCGGTTCCGAGGGAACAATCGCCGTAGGAGTCATGGTCGTCGAGGGCGCGCTTCCCGTCGACGAGGTCGTACCGGAGCGCGCGGTGCAAGCGATCGAGAGAATGCCGCAGACGAGGAGCGCAGTGCGGGCCGCCAGCACGCCGCGTCGCACCTGGGCACTGTAACGGGGAGATGGCGTGCACAAGGGTGCACGGAAACCGACGAACCTTCAGTAGGTTCAGCCCCATGGACGACACGATCATCGACGACCGGGTTCGGGTCCGCGTCGGGCAGTCAGTCCGTGGTGGGCGCGGCGTGTTCGCGTCCTCCCGCTTCGTACCAGGCGAGCAGCTGGATGCGTGCCCGGTGTTGGTCGTACCCGCAAGCGAGGCCGAAACGGTCTGCGCCACGATCCTGGGCCAGTACGCCTTCGCATGGGACGACGACGGCAGCGTCGCGCTCGCACTGGGAACAGTCAGCCTGCTGAATCACGACGCGGATCCGAACGCGAGTTACGTGCGGGGCGACGACGCGGACACGATGGTCGTGTACGCCAGCAGAGTCATCGAGGCGGACGACGAGATCCTGATCGACTACACCGGGGGTGGCGCGTTGCCCCTGTGGTTCACCCCTACGTGACGTCCTGATCGATGACGATCCGGGCCAGAGTCAGGCCTGGCAAGAGGCCACACTGTTCTTCGTGGAACGCGAGGAGCCATCGCGCGAGATTTGGGTACACGCGGGCGTGACGGTGAGCCCGTCATCCATCGAGGGCGACGGTCTTCGCGCGACTGACGACCTCGTCGCCGGGACGATCGTCATCCGGCTCGGGGGACGCATTGTCTCGTCAGCAGAGTTGGAGGAGCTCATCGCCGCCGCGGCCGCCGATCCGGGCGCTGCGTACGTGGACACGATCACGGTCTACGAAGACGCGCACCTCGTGCTCCCGCCTCGCACCACGGCCCACTTCGCGAACCACAGCTGCGATCCGAACCTGTGGCAATGCGGCCCGTACGAGGTCAGGGCTCGCCGCGACATCCGGGCTGGCGAGGAACTCACCCTCGACTACGGGACGATCTCCGGTGCGATCGGTTTCGCCATGACCTGCACCTGCGGGTCCTCGCTGTGCCGCGGCGAGATCTCGAGTGAGGACTGGCGTCGCTCCGACCTTCAGGAGAGGTATCGAGGACATTGGGTACCCGCGCTGGAGGATCGGATTCGCAACGCGTAGCCGGCTCTACTCGTGCCGCTGGAGGTGCTGCAACTCAACCATCAGCGGCAGCACGAACCCGATGTACGCGCTCGTCAACGTGTAGGCAGATGTGGGGCCGTGCGTCGTGCGTGCATGAATGTCGATCACCTGCACTCGCTCGTCGCGCTTCTGGTAGTCCTTGGCGCTCGCCACGAGATCCTCGACCTCCGCGAGCGTCGAGACTTGCAAACCG
>JBEEGD010000192.1:0-3857 GCA_041166685.1 Acidimicrobiaceae bacterium
GGTCGTCAACGCGGTGAATGACGGCATGAACCTCGTTGCCAAGGAGGCCGTGCTGGTCAACCAGCGTGACGGCGTGCTCCTGCTGAGCGAGAACACCGGCGCTCACGAGGAGCTGGGCGCCTTCGCGCTCACCGTCCACCCCTTCGACATCCAGCAGCAGGCCGACGCGATGTTCGAGGCGCTGACGATGCCCGCAGCGGAGCGCCGGCAGCGGATCGGGGCGGCGGCCGACGCCGTTCGCGCCAACGACGTCGAGCGATGGCTGTCGGCGCAGCGGGCCGACCTGGAGGCCATCGCCGGGGCAAACGCGCGGAAGACGAAAGAGCCGCGACCCTAGAAGGCGGTCGCGGCTCGGTCGTCGTACGGGAAGAGCTATATCGCGCCGAGGACACCCTCGTCGTCACGAATCTCGACGGCCGCAGCCCGAAGCTGCTTTTCGTGCTGGCGGCCGTGGTGGGCACAGAACAGCAGGTCCGCACCGCCGGGCAGGAGCGCCCGGACCGCGGCGCGGGCCCCGCACCGGTCGCAGCGGTCGGCCGGGGAGACCGGCGGAGCCGCAGTTGTCGTTGTCATCACGTCCTATCCAACACCCATTGTTTGTCGTCCGTTCCCATTGGCACCCGGTGTGTTGGTTCCCACTAGGTCACGGAAGAATGTCTGTCATGTCAACGGAGAGCGTCGCCCGGCCGCGGGCGGACATCAAGGCGCGCACCCTGCGCCAGGACCGGTGGTGGATCCAGCCGCTGATCATCGGGATCGGTTTCGCCGCATTTGTCGTGTATTCCACGTGGGCGGCCTTCAACCATCCCGTCGTCGCGGGCACGAATCATCGGATCTTCTACGCCGACCCCTACCTCTCGCCGTTCTACTCGCCGTGCTTCACGGACGGCTGCCCGCCCGAGGCGCGCTGGGCCAACATCCACATCTGGACCTGGCTCTCGCCGGCGATCTACATCCTGATCTTCCCGCTGGCGTTCCGGGCAACCTGTTACTACTACCGGAAGGCCTACTACCGGTCCTTCTGGCTGTCGCCGCCGGCCTGTGCCGTCGCCGAGCCGCACAAGACGTACACCGGCGAGACGCGCTTCCCGCTGATCGTCCAGAACATCCACCGCTACGCCTGGTACTTCGCCGTGATCTTCGCGGGCATCCTCACCTGGGACGCGGTCCTCGGGTTCGACTTCGGCGGCAGCTTCGGCGTAGGCGTGGGCAGCGCCATCCTGCTGGTCAATGCGGTGCTGATCTGGGGTTACACGCTTGGCTGTCACTCCTGCCGCCACATCACCGCCGGGCGGATCAACAACTTCTCCAAGCATCCGGTTCGCTACCGCCTCTGGGGCCTGGTGAGCAAGCTCAACGGCAAGCACATGCAGTGGGCGTGGGCCTCGCTCATCTGGGTGGCCGTCTCCGACGGCTACATCAGGCTCGTGTCCAACGGCACCTTCCACGACTATCACCACATCTTCTAGGCGGGACTGTGACCACAAGGAACCCCCTGTGACAGACACCGAACGGCACGACTACGACGTCGTCGTCATCGGCGCGGGGGGCTCGGGCCTGCGGGCCGCCATCGCCGCCCATGAGTCGGGCGCGCGCACGGCGCTGGTCTGCAAGTCCCTTCTCGGCAAGGCGCACACGGTCATGGCCGAAGGTGGCATCGCCGCGGCGATGGCCAACGTGTGGCCGGAGGACAACTGGCAGGTCCACTTCCGCGACACCATGCGCGGCGGCAAGATGCTCAACAACTGGCGCATGGCGCAGCTGCACGCCCAGGAGGCGCCGGAGCGGGTCTGGGAGCTCGAGGAGTGGGGCGCCCTGTTCGACCGCACCGACGAGGGCAAGATCTCCCAGCGCGACTTCGGCGGCCACCGCTACGCCCGGCTCGCCCATGTCGGCGACCGGACCGGTCTCGAGATGATCCGCACGCTCCAGCAGCGGGCCGTCGAGCTCGGCGTCGACGTGTTCATGGAGTGCACCATCACGCGCCTGCTCAAGGACGGCGACAAGATCTCCGGCGCGTTCGGCTACTGGCGGGAGACCGGGTCGCTCGTCACGTTCAACGCACCTGCGGTCATCCTCGCCACCGGCGGCATCGGCAAGTCCTTCACCGTCACCTCCAACTCGTGGGAATACACCGGTGACGGCCACGCGATGGCGATGTGGGCGGGTGCCTCGCTGATCAACATGGAGTTCGTGCAGTTCCACCCGACGGGCATGGTCTGGCCGCCGTCGGTGAAGGGCATCCTCATCACCGAGTCGGTGCGCGGTGAGGGCGGCGTACTCCGCAACTCCGAGGGCAAGCGGTTCATGTTCGACTACATCCCGGAGTTCTTCAAAGCGGAGACCGCCGACAACGAGGCCGAGGCCGACGCCTGGTACGCCGACCACACGAACAACCGGCGGCCGCCCGAGCTGCTGCCGCGCGATGAGGTTGCGCGCGCGATCAACTCCGAGATCAAGGCGGGGCGTGGCTCACCCCACGGCGGCGTCTTCCTCGACATCGCGACGCGGCGCTCGGCGGAGGACATCAAGCGGCGGCTGCCGTCGATGTACCACCAGTTCAAAGAGCTCGGCGACGTCGACATCACGAAGGCGCCGATGGAGGTCGCCCCGACCTGTCACTACGTGATGGGCGGCGTCGAAGTCGACGCCGACACCCAGCAGTCCGCGGTCTCCGGCCTCTATGCCGTCGGCGAGGTGTCCGGCGGCATGCACGGCTCCAACCGCCTCGGCGGAAACTCGCTCGGCGACCTGCTCGTCTTCGGCAAGAGGGCCGGGGAGTACGCCGCCGATTACGTCGCGAAGCTGCCGGCCCGCCCGCGGGTCTCCGAAAGCGACGTCGACGCAGCGGCGGCCGAGGCGCTGGCGCCGTTCGACAATCCGGGCGTGGAGAATCCCTACGCCCTCATGTACGACCTGCAGGAGCACATGCAGGCTCTCGTCGGCATCATCCGCAGGGCAGACGAGCTGGAACTCGCGCTCAAGGAGATCGATCGGCTCAAGGAGCGGGCGAAGAACGTCTCCGTGAAGGGGACCGGCCGCGGCTACAACCCGGGTTGGCACACGGCGCTCGATCTGCGCGCGATGCTGACGGTCTCCGAGTGCATCGCGAAAGCCGCGCTCGAACGCACCGAGAGTCGCGGCGGGCACACCCGTGACGACTACCCGGGGCCGGACCCCGAGTGGGGCAAGACCAACCTGATCCTCACCGAGCGTCGCGGCACCGTCCATCTCGAACGCAAGCCGCTTCCGCAGATGCCCGACCACCTCAAGGTGCTTTTCGAGGAGAGCCACTGATGGGTTACGACCTCAACATGCGGGTGTGGCGCGGCGACGCGTCCGGCGGCGACTTCACGTCGTTCACCGTTCCCGTGGAGGAGGGCGAGGTCGTCCTCGACGCGATCCACCGGCTGCAGGCGGAGCAGGCGCCGGATCTCGCGGTCCGCTGGAACTGCAAGGCGGGCAAGTGCGGGTCGTGCAGCGCCGAGATCAACGGCCGGCCGCGGCTCATGTGCATGACGCGGCTGTCGTCGTTCGACCCGACCGAGACCATCACCGTCACACCGATGCGCGCGTTCCCGGTCATCCGCGACCTCGTCACCGACGTCACCTTCAACTACGAGAAGGCACGCGAGGTTCCGGCGTTCACCCCCGCGACCGACAACAGCGGCGGGACCTTCCGGATGGCGCAGATGGATGTCGAGCGCGGCCAGGAGTTCCGCAAGTGCATCGAATGCTTCCTGTGCCAGAACACCTGCCACGTCATCCGTGACCACGAGGAGAACAAGGAGGCCTTCGCCGGGCCACGGTTCTTCATCCGCTACGCCGAGCTGGACATGCACCCGCTCGACACCCTC
>JBEEGD010000193.1:0-6035 GCA_041166685.1 Acidimicrobiaceae bacterium
GCCTCATCGTGCTGCTCACCTACTTCGCCGCGCGGCAGGTCGCTCCGGGGCGCGCCCTCCCGGCACTCGCGGGGGTCGCGGTGGCGTTGGACGGCGTCGCCTTCACAACGGGCCGCACCGCGCATCTCGACGTGTTCCTCGCGTTGTTCACCACCGCCGCCATCGCTCTGACGTTGGTTGCGTTGCGCGATCCGACGAACGAGCGGCGGGTGAGGTGGTGTCAACTCGGGGCCGCGGCGGCGCTGGGCTTCAGCCTCACGGTGAAGTGGAGTGGCGCGTTCCTGTTGCTTGCGGTGCTGCTGGCGTTCCTGTGGATGCACGCCCGCCGGCCGGTGACGCCGGGCCACGGCCGTCGCGTGCTCGCCACCGTGCTCACTCTCACGGTCCTGCCCCTCGGCATCTATCTCGTGACCTACACGCCTTGGATCGTGAACTTCGACAAGACGTACATCCACATCGTGCGCTGTAAGAACAACCAAGAGTGCTCGACAGCCTTGACGGAGCGGGTGCGACTGTTCCTTCGAGACCAGGACCGCATCCGCGAGTTCCAGCAGGAGAGCTTGCAGGACAACAACTCGAACGCCGACCAGTCGTGGAAGTGGATCAACCAAACGCATCCGTCGACGTTGTTCCGCAAGACCTGCGTCCCCGAGCTCAACCTCGCCCCCGACAACCTGGCTGACGACGCGTGTGTCGGCGCCGCGCCCGGCGACGTCACGGAGATCGTGACGGTGGCCAACCCCATCGTGTGGTTCGCGGCGATGGGTGCGGGGTTGGTGCTGCTGTGGCGGGTGGTCTTCCGGTCAGACCGGATGGCCTTCTTCCTGCTGGCCTTTGCGCTGTACCAATGGTTGCCGTGGGCCATCAACCCGCGGCACTCGTACACCTTCTACCTCGGGCCGGTGATCCCGGCGATCGCCTTGTGGCTTGCCGCGGTGTTCGCGCACAAACCGTTCCGCTACATCGCGCCGGTCTTCGCCGTGCTCACCGTCGCCGCGTTCGCGTTCTACTACCCCATCTGGGCGGGCACACCGATGTCGCCCGACCAGATCCGAGCCCGCGAATACTGGCGCGCCTACTAACCCCGCGGTCAGTCGGCGATGCGGAGGGCGACGGCGGGTTTGATGCGGCTGGCTTGGGTGGCGGGTCCGGCCACGGCGAGCAAGGACGCCACCAGTGCCGCTCCAGCCAGCAACCCGATCGCCGCCCAGGGGACGGTGAACGGCAATGCCTTGTCGCCGAACGTCGTCGAGTTGCTCAGGACCGAGAACCCGGTGACCAGACCGAGCGCGGCGCCGATGACGATGCCCTGCAGCGCGATGAACGTCGCCTCGATCAGGAAGGCGCGCCGTACAACGCCCGCGGAGAATCCCATCGCTCGCAGCATCCCGATCTCCCGCCGGCGCTCGCGCACCGCACGGACCATCACGACACCAAGACCGGCGATGCCGATCACCAGTCCAAGTGCGAGGAACCCCTGCAGCAGTCGGATGAACGCTGCCGTACTCCGCAGACGATCGTCGACCAGCGAGCGGAACGTGTCGGCCTTCACGCCGTTGACCAGCAGGTCACCTTGCAACTGCGCGGCGACTTGGTCGGGGTTCGCTCCTTCTCGCACGGCGACATAGAACCGGCTCACCACTGACCGATCGACCAGAGTCGGCACCGCGCTGGCCGCCACCATCGCGCCGTTGTCCGCGGGATCGACGTCGCCGTCGATCCCAACGACCGTGAGCTCGTGGCGGCGCCCTCCGGCGGGATCGATCAATGTGAGCCGCGTGCCCAGCTTCACGGTCGAAGTCGGCGGCCCGCCCCCTTGCGAAAGAAAGTCGCTCGGCACGATGACCAGGTCGGGCGATGCGAGCACCGCGCGCCACGCGGCTTCATCGTTGGCGTACCGCACGTCGCGCGACGACAGCACGGGAACGCCACGGCTGAGGAGGGATGCATCGAACCCGCTGAAGCGCCGTTGAAACGTGTCGGTCTTCGTCGGTGTCTCGAACTTCGCGAGGGCTTGGACGATCGGGGCCGCCGCCACCAGATCGGGTCGGCTTTGGAGTTGTTTGGCGGTGACCGGATTGCCAGGGTTGCTGTCGACGCGTAGGTCGTAGCCCGCGCGTGTGTCGTTGGCCAGCTTCGGACCCTGCGCCTGGAACACGGCCGCGAACACCGTCATGAACACCAACACGAACACGATGAGGGCGTACATGCCCAGCAGGAGCCCCGTGCGAAAGCGCTTGGCCAGCGGGTTGGCCAAGCCCAACCGAGTGGCGAGCCCACGCCCCGACGACGCCAACCCGTCGCTGATCCGGCGGAACTGATCGCCGTTGGTGATGGCGATGGCCACCGCGGTGAACACGAGGATCAGTCCTTGCACGAAGAAGACCTCGATGCCGGCGTTGGCGAACGTCGATGGCAACACCGTGAACGCGCTCAGGACGTAGAGCAGCAGCAAACCGCACGGTATCGAGACGGCTTGTCGTCGCGCGGCGTAGGGCTGTACGAGTGCGACCGCGGTCCAGAGGGTCAGGGCGGGACCGACGAGCGCGAGCACAGGCGAGTCGTTCGCGAATCCGATCGCGAACACCACTCCACCGACGACAAACCCACCGGCAGCAAGTACCAAGGTGCGCCTCTGATGACTCGAGCGGGGGGGCTCGGGCACATCACGAATCGCGCGGATCACGTTCAAGCGTCCGATGCGGATGCTCGTGGCCCACACGGTGACGAGTGAGATCGCCAGACCGATCGCGAAGCCGATCATCAGGCTGCTGGGACGGACGGCGAACTGCAGCGGTGTGCGGCGACGGCCCTGCGAAAAGATTCGCTCGGTCACGTTGACCACCACCCGGCCGACGCCGACACCGGCGGCCACTCCGAGCACCGAGGCGGCTGTTGCGTACAGGTTGCCCTCCAAACCGAACGTGCGGACGAGGTGGTTCCGCTTCAGGCCCAGGGCGCGCAGCATGCCGAGCTCTGATTTTCGCTCCTCGGCGAGCATCACGAAGATGTTGATGAGCAGCAGCACGCCGGCAACGACCGTGAAGCCTCCGATGAGGCCGAAGAGCTGCGTGAAGCTCGCGCCCTGACGGTCCGCGAAATCGAGCGTTCCCTGCTTCTCACGTACGACCTCGACACCGGGAACCCCCGCAGTTCGGACCTGCAACTCGAGCGCGACCTCGTCGCTCTTGGAGACCCCGTCGAACACCCCGCCGACGTTGGACACGAGCACCCGGCCCTCCGGTGCTTGCGCGCCCTGCGGCACGTTGGCCGCAAACCGAGCAAGGGTTCCGGGCGGGACGAACAACACCTGAGCCTGGGCGGCGAAGCCGGGATGGAACCCGGCGAGCCCGGCCCGCGGAACGGTTCCCCGCAACCGGAACCTTCGGTGTTGACCGAACAGAAACACCACCACCTGGTCTCCGGGGCGCACGCGTAGCTGACTGGCCAAGTCCTCACCGATGACCGCCTCGCTCGCAGTGGGAGTGGGGCCCGCCGCCGCGAGCCCTGTATCGGCGGGACGCCGTCCGAACGCACGGCCCGCGTCGAAGTCGAGCTCGTGGACAAAGGCCTCAGGCTCGGCGAACCGACGACCATCGGCTCCCGGCATCGAGGCAACCGCGGCCTCGGCGGTCACCAGCGGAAGGACACCGTCCACGTCCGGCAATGGCTTGGAAGTGACCTTCTTGACCACTCCCGCCAGTTCGGTCGTGCGATGCACCAGCACGATCTCGTCGATCGGGCCGAGGCGAGTGCGAGCCTCGTCGCGGATCGACGCATGCAACGTGTCGCCGACCGTGAAGGCGCTCGTGATGATGGCCGTACCGAACAACGAGCCGAGCACCACGAGCAGCGCTTCATTCTTGCGGCGCATTGCATTGCGGACCGCGAGCCGACGAAACGTCGGTCGCCGTGTGAGGTCGAACACCGTTGTCGCGAGAATCAGCACAACGACGCCCGCAACCACAGCTCCGAGCGCGAGCGCGATCACGGAGGGCCGTCGGAGACGATGCGGCCGTCACGCACCTGCAGCAGGCGCTGGCCGCGGACTCCGATCGTCCGGTCGTGGGTCACGACGACGAGCGTCTGACCGTCGCGATGGGCTTCGAACAAGACCTCGAGGACGGCCTCCGCGGTTTGACTGTCGAGGTTGCCGGTGGGTTCGTCGGCCCACACGATGGCCGGACGCGAAACGAGCGCGCGGGCAATGGCAACCCGTTGCTGCTCACCACCCGACAACTCCGCAGGTCGGTGCGACGCACGCTCCGACAGCCCGACTCGATCGAGCATCTCGAGCGCGATGCTCCGCGCCTTGTCGCCCGGGGTGCGTACGACGAGCAGCGGCAGCTCGACGTTCTCCACCGCGCTGAACACGGGGATGAGGTTGAAGCTCTGGAACACGAACCCCATGCGCCTGGCGCGGTGGGCGGTGCGGCGCGCATCGGACACGCGATGCAGATCGAGGCCATCGACGAGCACCTTGCCCGCGTCGATGTCGTCGAGCCCTGACAAGCAGTTGAGCATCGTGGTCTTGCCGTTTCCCGAGGGACCCATCACCATCACGAGCTCGCCCGGCCAGATGTCGACGTCGATTCCTCGCAGGGCCTCGACTTCGTCCGCCGCGCTGCGGTAGGTCTTGCGCACGCCGCGTGCGACGAGGATCGGCTCGGCCACCGATCGACCGTAGTGGCCGGTGCGCGACGCAGACAGCTTTGACTACGCGGCCGTCACGCGGAGGGCAAGGTGAAACAGAAGTCGGCGCCGCCGGTCGCGCCGTGCTCGTACCAGACGCGCCCACCCATGGCCTCGACGAGACCACGAACGAGGGCCAACCCGATCCCGGTGGTGGCGTGGGTCCGCCGCGGCAATCCCGTGAGCGTCAACTTGGAGAACAAGTCCGCCTCCATCTCGGGTGGAACTCCCGAACCGCGGTCGCTGACCCGCACAACAACTTCGTCGCCGTTCTCGTCGGCCGTCACGACGACGGGCGGCGCGCCGTAACGCAACGCGTTCTCCACGAGGTTGGCCACAACCTGTTCCGTCCGGCGCCTGTCCGCGAGTGCAACCAGACCAGCCGGGATCTGGACGCTCACCTGATCGGTTCCCGCCACCGCGACGAGCGCGTCGGTGACGGCGGCCGCGATGTCGAGTCGCCGGCGGTTGACCAGCTGAGCGTCGTAGTCCAGGCGGCTGACCTGATACAGATCGTCGGCGAGCCGCGCGGTTTGCTCAGCCTGTTGGTGGATCTTCTCGCCGATCGACTTGATGCGCTCGGGCCGGAACTCGTTCCCGTGCGCTTGGAGAGTCGCGCCGAGACCGAGAATCGTGTTCAGCGGTTGCCGCAGTTCGTGACCGAGCAGCGCGAGCAGATCGTTGCGCAACTCCTCGAACCGCACGGCGGCGGTGAGGTCGCGCACGGTGCCGTCGTATCCGACGAGCACACCCGCAACTCGGCGCTCGACGCCACGAATGTCGAGGACGCGCACGACACCGTCCGCGCGCCGCACGACGACTTCGCTCTCCTCGGCATCGAGTGCAAACTTGGTTGCGGGGTCGAGCACCTCGACGAACCGTGCGCCGACGATCTCGTCTGGCCGTCGCCCGAGAATCACCCCGAGCGCCGCATTGGCATAGCGCACCCGGCCTTCGAGATCGACCTCGTACACGCCGTCAGTGGAGTTCTCGACCATGTTTGCGAACCGAGAGCGGCTCTCCTCCTGTCGCGCGATCACCGCGGCCCAGTAGCCGCGGGCGACCGCGTCGGTGAGGCGGTCGAGAGCGGGAAGGATGCGTGTAAGGAGCAACGACAGCGCGAGGCCCCAATGGCGGCCGCGCTCCTCGGCCACTTCGACCGCCGTTTGCACCACGAGGTCGCGAGAGATGCGCAACACGAGCAGAACCTCGGGCAACGGGGTGAGCGCGCTCGCGGCGTCAGCGCCGACCGCCGCGAGGTCCTCGACGTGCTCGTCGTCCGTCTGGTCACCGAGCGCCGCCACCGCGAGTATCGCCTCGAAGCGGGAGCGGGCGTCTTCGAT
>JBEEGD010000194.1:0-4812 GCA_041166685.1 Acidimicrobiaceae bacterium
GGTCGCCGTGCTCGCCGAGCTGATCTCCCGGTGCGCCGCGTTGCGGGCGGACGGGTCGGAGGGCGACGGCGTCGCCTGGGTCGACGCAGCCCGAGCCCTCGGCGGCACGCCGGACGAGGCGGCTGTCGCTCGCGCGCTCGCCAAACACTCCGCTAGAGTCGCCACAGGATGATCTTCGACGCCGCCAGCGAGGGCAAGCACGTCATTCTCGGGATGCTCATCGTCGGCCTCATCTTCCTGGCGGTGATCGGGCTCGGCGAGCTCTCGAACTGGGCCAACCACCGTCGCGCCGAGCGGCGCCGGGCACGCACCCGGGCGTACTAACCACTCAGGCGATGGCGATCGCCCGTGACCTGCGCGAATGGATCGCGCTCCTGGAGCGCGAGGGCGAGCTCGTTCGTGTCGCGACCGAGGTCGATCCGCACCTCGAGGTGACAGAGATCGTCGACCGCACGGTGAAGGCGGGCGGGCCGGCGCTCCTCTTCGAGCATCCGAAGGGCGCGCAGCATCAGCTGCTCATCAACCAGTTCGGAACCGAGCGGCGCATGTGCCTCGCGTTCGGTGTCGAGAGCCTCGACGACGTGGCCGCCAAGCTCGCAGACGTCCTCGAGATGCAGCCGCCCGAGGGACTCGCCGCGAAGGTCCGCGGCCTGAAGACGCTCAAGTCGATCGCCGACTCGCGCCCGAAGGTCGTGCGTCGCGGCGCGTCGCAGGAAGTCGTGCTCCGTGGCGACGACATCGATCTCCGTCGCCTGCCCGTGCAGACCGCATGGCCGGGGGACGCCGGTCCGTTCATCACGCTCCCCGCGGTGCTCACGCGCGACCCGCGTACCGGCCAGCGCAACGTCGGCATGTACCGCATGCAGGTGCTCGGGCCCAGTTCGACGGCAATGCACTGGCAGATCCATAAGGATGGCCGCGCGGACTACCTCTTCACCGAGGGGCGCATGGAGATCGCGGTCGCACTCGGGCTCGACCCGATCACCGCCTACTCCGCCAGCGCGCCCTTGCCGAAGCACATCGACGAGTTGATGGTCGCCGGCTTCCTGCGTGGTGAGCCCGTCGAACTCGTGAAGGGCATCACCGTCGACCTCGAGGTGCCGGCGGCCGCAGAGATCGTGCTCGAGGGCACGATCGACAAGGGCGACCTGACCGCCGAGGGCCCGTTCGGCGACCACACGGGCTACTACACGCCGGCCGAGCAGTTCCCGATCTTCAACGTGACCGCGATCACGATGCGCCGCGACGCGATCTACCCGTCGATCGTCGTCGGCAAGCCGCCGCAGGAGGACGCATGGCTCGGGAAGGCGACAGAGCGGATCTTCCTGCCGGCAGTGAAGTTGACGGTGCCGGAGATCGTCGACTACGACCTGCCGGTCGCCGGGGCGTTCCACAATCTCTGCATCGTCTCGATCAAGAAGGCGTTCCCCGGCCACGCCCGCAAGGTGATGCACGCCATCTGGGGACTCGGCATGCTCAGCCTCACGAAAGGGATCGTCGTCGTCGACGAACACGTCGACGTCCACGACTACCAACAGGTGATGTTCTACGTCGGCGCGAACGTCGATCCGAAGCGCGACGTCGTCATCACCGAAGGCCCGCTCGACCATCTCGATCACGCGCCGACGCTGCAGTTCATGGGCGGCAAGATCGGAATCGACGCGACCGCCAAGGGGCCGCTCGAGGGGACGCGGGAGTGGCCACCGGAGATCGAGATGAGCGACGAGATTCGCGAGCTCGTCGATCGGCGGTGGCCTGAGTACGGGATCGAAACGGTTCCCGGGACGGTTCCCCTGGCATCGAACGGGCGAATGCGTCAGAGTTCGCGGCGCCTGTTACGACGTTGACCGGCGTCGTCCCCGACCGCTTGAATCCCGTCTGAGCGACTTGCAGCCACCCCACGACGACCACCCCCACGTCCCAGGCCCGAGTCTCTGGCCTGTCGGCTTCGCCGTCGGCGTCGTGGTATTGCTCGTCGGCCTGATCGTCTCTTGGTACATCGCCGGGCTCGGTGCCATCCTGGCGCTGGCATTCGGCTTCCTCTGGGTGCGCGACCTGACCACGGGCACGCCGCTGGCGGAAGCACCGGAGGTGCCGCCCGAGAGCCCCACCGGGGCCGCCGTCCCCGCAAACGTGGGCGAAGCGGCGCTGCCGCCGGCCGAGCCGGACGAAGAGCGCTACCCACGGTCGAAGTTCCTCGAGCTGTCGACGCTCGGCCTCGGTGGCGTGATCGGGGGCCTGGTCACCGCACCTGCGATCGGCTTCATGATCGCGCCCGCGTTCCTAAAGCAGGGGACGAAGGATCACGACCTCGGTCCGCTCACTGACTATGCAGAAGGCAAGTTCATCGTTGCGACGTTCGTGGCGAACCCGAAGGAGGGCACGGTCTCACGGCGCACCGCGTTCGTGCGGAACAACGGCCAGGTGAACGGCCAGCCGAGCTTCACGATCATCTCGAACCACTGCGCGCATCTCGGGTGCCCGGTCCAGCCCAACGGCCCGCTCGACCAGCCGAACGCCAAGAAGTACCAGGACGTCGCGCTGATCCCGACGATCTCGATCGCCGGCTTCGGGTGCCCGTGCCACGGCGGGCAGTACGACACCGAAGGGAACCGGACATCCGGCCCGCCCGTCCGCGCGCTCGATCGTTATTCGTTCTCCATCAAGAACGGCAACCTCTTCCTCGGCAAGCCGTTCTCCGTCTCCCATGTGGAAGGCTCCGGAGCCGGGGCGAAGATCCACAAGTGGACGTTCTCCTTCCCCGGCGAGCCCGTCGACGGGCTCGAGTCCTGGCTCTACCCAATCCAACCCCCTCACTAGATGGCGACTGGCACAAAGCTCACACGCGGTCAGCAGCTCCAGCAGGCGATCCTGTACCCCCTCGACTGGCTCGAGGAGCGCTCTGGCCTCGTCGGCGGCGTCAAGTACTTCCTCTTCCGCAAGGTCCCGGGCGACATCAACTGGTTCCAGACGCTCGGCTCCGCAACGCTGACGGCGTTCCTCGTCCAGGCGCTCACCGGTGTGATCCTCGCGATGTACTACAAGCCGGATCCGAACAGCGCGTACGCGTCGATCCAGAACATCACGAACGACCTGTGGGCCGGTTGGCTCGTGCGCGGCATGCACAAGTGGGGCGCGTCGGTCTTCATCATCCTGATGTTCATGCACATGGGGCGCGTGTTCCTGTTCGGGGCTTATAAGTACCCGCGCGAGCTGAACTGGATCATCGGCGTGCTGCTGCTCACGATGGGCCTCGCCGCGGGCTTCACGGGTTACCTGCTTCCGTGGGACCAGACCGCGTACTGGGCGACGATCGTCGGCGTCAACATCAACGGCACAGGGCCGATCATCGGACCGTTTCTCGCGCAGTTCCTTCAGGGCGGCACCTACATCAACGCCAACACGCTGTCGATCTTCTATTCGATCCACATGCTCGTGATACCGGGCGCGATCTTTGCGTTGATCGGGCTGCACCTGTACCTCGTGATCCGGCTGGGCGTCACGTCTCCGCCGTGGTCGAAGGAGGCCGCGGGCACCGGGCCGCTCACGAAGGTCGCAGAGAACGGCGGACGCTCAGGGATGGTGCGTCCACGGCCGCGGAGCAACGGTCGTGGCTAGCGACCGCATCGTCGAACGTCGCCGCGTCTTCCAGCAGTACAAGGAGGACGTCAAGGAACGCGGGAAGCCGTTCTACCCGTATGCGATGTGGCACGACACCGTCATGTCGTTCGTCGTCGTGGCCGTGATCATCGGGCTGACGATCGTCTGGAAGTACTCGACGCCGGGCGACCACCACAGCACGGAAACGGGTTGGCTCGGCAAGCTCTACGACGAGCCGGCCGACCCCGGCACGATCAACTTCGTCCCACGTCCCGACTGGTACTTCTACTTCCTATTCTACCTCCTCCGGATCTTCAAATGGCCGGACACGGTGATCCTCGGGACGATCGGCATCCCGACGATCGCGCTCGTGCTGCTGCTGGCGATTCCGTTCATCGACCTGCGGTCGGAGCGTCGGCTCGGCCGACGGCCGGTGGCGATCATCGCGTCGATCCTCGTCATCATCTCGATGGGCGTGCTCACCTACAAGGGCGCGACCGCGAAAGAGCCGCTCGCCTCGGAGAACCTCGCGCTCGTACCGAGTTGGGCGGCGAGCGAGGGGTTCGCCGGCAACGCGCAGGCGATCGCCGGTGCAAAGCTGTTCGCCGAGGCCGGTTGCATGAACTGCCACACGTACAGCGGTGCCGGCGGTACGAACCTCGGTGCGCCTGACCTGACGGCGGAAGGCGCCAAGAACAAGGGATTGCAATTCCAGATCGACCACTTGAAGTGCCCGGCGTGCGTCAACCCCGGTTCGCCGATGCCGGCGTTCGCAGGTCTCGGCGAGCAGCGGCTGAAGTTGCTCGCGACGTTCCTCGAAGCATCCAAAGGCAAGAAGTAGCCCCGCGCGCCCGCGCGCGCGTACTCTGGACCTGTCGTGCGCGTCTTCCTTGGCATCACCGGCGCCTCCGGCGCGCCGTACGCGCGCCGGCTGCTGCACGCGCTGGCCGCCGCCGACTGCGACGTCGGCGTCTCCGTCTCGGGCGCTGCGATCGAGGTGCTCGCCACCGAGCTCTTCGACGACGCGCGCCTGTCGCGCGACGAAGCTCTCGCGCGCTTCACGGAGGGCTTGGGCGCCAACGTCACGATCTACGAGCCGAACGACTGGAAGGCGCCGTACGCCTCCGGCTCCGCCAAGGTGGACGCATACGTGATCTGCCCGTGCTCGATGGGCACGCTCGGCACGATCGCGTCGGGCGCGATGCAGAACCT
>JBEEGD010000195.1:0-15377 GCA_041166685.1 Acidimicrobiaceae bacterium
GCCGATCGCCGTCGCCGCTTTCACCGCGGCCGCCGCGGATGCCACGACATGCTCGCGCGTGACCGGGATGTCGTAGGCGGCGAGGAGCTGCTTCGAAGCGTGTTCGCCTGAACCGAAGTCCACCGGCCTCGGCCGCACCGGCTTCTTGAACGGCGAGCGATAGCGCGCCGCGAACTCGTGGTAGTCGAAGTACGCGCGCACCGCCCCGATGCAGTTGGCGAACGTTCGGAACGTGACGATCTTGGGCGACGACAGCAGGATCTCGTAGGCCCGTTCACCTTCGGTCACCGGCGAGCCCCAGATCACGCAGATGGGCTTGTCGGTCGTCTCGGCGACGGCCACGAGGTCGCGAGCGAACGGCTTCGACATCGATGCCAGCGCGCCGGTGATGGGGCAGATGATCACGTCGACGTTCGCGTCGGCGACGAGGGCATCGAGGATCTTGCGCCCGCGCCAATCGGCTGACGGCGCCCCTCCGTTGTCGACGGGGTTGGACACTCGCAGGTAGGTCGGGATCCACTCGTGCAGCGCCGTTTGCGTCGAGGCGGCGAGCTCAGGAAGCCGCAGCCCTGCCGCGGACGCGAGGTCGGCGATGTGGGCGCCGGTGCCACCGGAGATGGCGTAGATGCACACGCCGTCGCCCTGCGGCTTGACGGATCGTGCGAGCAGCGCGGCCGTGTCCTGGAGCTCGTCGAGCCCATCGACCCGTGTGATCCCGAACTGACGAAACACCGCACTCGTCACGGCGTCGGAACCGGTCAGATGGCCCGTGTGGCTCTTGGCCATTGATTGTCCGGCTTCCGTACGGCCGACCTTCACGATCACCATCGGCACACCACGTTGAGCGGCGTGGTCGGCCGCGAGCATCAGCGTGCGCCCGTCTTTGAAGCCCTCGATGTACGCGACGATCGCGCCGACGTCGGGTTGGTCGGCGAAGTAGCGGGCGAAGTCGGCGAACTCGAGGTCGACCTCGTTGCCGGTCGGCGCCCAGTGGCTCATGGCGATGCCGAGGTCTTGCGCTTGGAAGATCGGCCGCCCTTGGTGACCGGACTGGGTGATGAGCGCGAGCCGCTTGCCGGGCAGATCGTCACGGAAGGTCTCGAATGCGTTGAGGTTGGTGTTCGGTCCGAGCAATCGCGTGTCGGAGGCGTGCACGATGTCGGCGAGACGCTGCTGCTCCCTCTCGCCCGCCGCGCCGACCTCGGCGAATCCCGCGGCGAAGATCACTGCGAACTTGGGTTTCTTGTCGAGCACCGATTGAAAGGCCTCGACCGCATTGCCGGTGAGGATCACGGCGAGGTCGACCTCCCCGGGCACGTCATCGATCGATTGGAAGCACGGCAGCCCGTCGACGCTCTCGCGGTTGGGATTGACCGGGTGAAAAGTGGCGCCGAACTGCTCAGCCCATTGCCGAATCTTGCGCGTCATGGCCGACGTCGGCTTGTTCGGTGTGTCTGACGCTCCGAGCACCACAACGGAGCGCGGGTGGAAGAACGTGTCGAGGTCGAGTCCGTCCACGAGTCGAGACGTTACCTGACGCCCGTGTCAGGTTTTGGACTGCCTGGCCAACCAGGACGCCTCCTCGACACCGAGCGGGGTCGACGGCGGACCGTTCACGAAGGGCCATTGCTCCATCGCGATGCGGCGCCAGTTGCGCGTGGCCCGCAGTTCGCCCAGCACGCCTCCGAGGCCGAGGTTGATGCGCTGCAGGATCACGAAGCTGGCCGGCACGTTCACCGCGCGCATGATCTCGCCATAGCCGCCCGTCGGGTCGAAGAAGCGGCGCACACTCTCGGACGACCACTCGGGCGTCGTCGTCTGCTCCTTGTCCTCCATCACGAACTCCCAGAAATGTCGCATGTACGACTCGATCTGGTCGTCGGTGAACTTGCTCGGATCCCGAAGGAAACCGCTCTCGGAGATGGCCCGCCGGAACTTCGCCATGTCCTTCTCGAGGGCGAACGTCTCTGACATGTTCGCGAGCAACTTCAGTTCCTCTGGGGTGAATCGCTTCACCAATCCGAAATCGAGGAAGGTGACCCGTCCTCCCGGATTGAAGAGGTAGTTGCCCGGATGGGGATCGCCGTTGAACGCGCCGAGCCGGTAGAGGCTGCCGAACACGAAGCGGTAGATCGTCTCGGCCGCGAGGTCCTTCTCGCTCTGCGCCCAGGTGCGGAGTTCGTCGAAGCGTGCCCCTTCCGCCAGTTCGGTGGTGAGCACGCGCCTCGACGACAGCTCGTCGACGACCGGTGGAACCGAGATGAATGGATGGTCGCGGTAGTACGCCTCGAACAGCCGTTGGTTCTCGGCTTCGAGGTCGTAGTCGAGTTCTTCGCGCAGCCGGAGCTTGAGCTCTTCGACGATTGGCTCTGGCTCGACACCAGGGAACACCATGCTGATGATCTGCACGAGCATCCCCGCGTTGGCGAGGTCGGCCTCGATCGCGGCGTCGACGCCCGGATATTGCACCTTTACGGCGACGGCACGTCCGTCCTTTGTGATGGCGCGGTGGACCTGACCGATCGACGCGGCGGCGAACGGCACGGGATCCCAGGTGTCGAAGATGTCGCCGGGCGCGCCACCGAGCTCCTGCTCGACGACCTGTGCCGCGAGCTCGGCTGACATCGGCGGGGCGTCGGCCTGCAGTTGGGCCAGCTGCTCGCGGATCGGCTCAGGGAGACCCTGGTCGAGGTAGCTCGCCATCTGCCCGACCTTCATGAGCGCGCCCTTCATGTGGCCGAGCGCTTCGGCGACCTGTTCGGCGGTACGCAGCTGGAGCTCGGCATCGAGCTCCTCCTTGCGTTCTGCAGACGCAAACGCCCGACGCGCACGATGGACGGCGTAGGCACCACCCGCCTTGGTTCCCATCCGGGCGACGTCAGCGGTGCGAGCGGCGCGCGTCGTCGAGCTCACCGGCGTTCCGCCTTCGGTCGAGCGCTTCTCACCCGCCTTCTTCACGGCGAGATACGTCGCGGCCGCCGCGCCGAATGCCGCGATCACGGTGGTCACGACGGTCCGGCGAGAAGGCACGTTCGGGACCGTAGCGTCTACCGTCAGCCGCATGAATTTGGCGGCCGCATGAGGCTTTCGTTCTCGGAGGAAGACGAGGCGTTCCGCGCCGAGCTGGTCGACTGGCTCGAGCAAAACCCGCCGCCCGAGGACGAAGAGCGCGCACTTCCAATGCGCTCGAGCGCCGATCTGCGGCCGTGGGCCGTGAAGTGGCAGCGTACGCTGTTCGACAACGGCTACCTCGTGCCGGGTTGGCCACCTGAGCTCGGTGGTCGTAATGCGACACCCGCGCAACAGATGATCTACTTCGACGAAGTCACGCGACGTGGCATCCGACGCACGACCAATCCGCAGGGGCTGTCGATCATCACGCCGTCGATCATCGACTTCGGCACGCCCGAACAGCGCGAGCGCTTCGTCATTCCGACGTTGCGGGCGGAGATCAGCTGGTGCCTGGGCATGAGCGAGCCAAACGCCGGGAGCGATCTTGCCTCGTTGACCACGAAGGCCGTGCTCGACGGCGATCGGTTCATCGTGAATGGGCAGAAGGTGTGGACGTCGGGCGCGCAACACGCCGCGTGGTGCCTGTGTTTCGTTCGCACGAACACCGAGGTGCCCAAGCACAAGGGCATCAGCGTGCTGATCATCGACATGAGGACGCCCGGTATCGAGTACCGGCCGATCGCGGAGTTGACGGAGCCGACCTACGCCGACTTCAACGAAGTGTTCTTCACCGACGTCGAGGTGCCACGAGAGAACCTGCTCGGTGAGTTGAACGACGGCTGGCGGCTGTCGATGGGCTCACTCGCGCACGAGCGGGCGATGTTGTGGATCAACTATGCGTACGACCTCGCTGGTGTGATCGAACATCTCCTGGTGCTCGGGCGCGAGACGGGCTTCGACGCCCGCCAACGCGACCTCGTCGCGTCGGCCTACATCGATCACCAAGCGCTCCAGGCGCTCGGCTACACCGGGTTCGCGAAGTTCGCCAAGGGCCAAGCCGCGCCGGAGCATTCGATACTCAAACTGTTCGGCAGCGAGGCGCTTCAGCGGGCGTTGCTGCTCGGCGCGGAGGAGTCGGGCGTCCCCGGCATCGATGTTGACCACTTCGGCCCGAAGGTCTGGCGCGACGGCGCGTTCATCACCCAGTACCTCCGCTCGTTCGCGGCGACGATCCCGGGCGGCACGAGCGAGATCCAACGCAACATCATCGCCGAGCGCCTGTTGGGCCTCCCGCGTTGAGGGAGTGCAACGAGCTCAACGTCGGCCGAGCGAGCGCCAGCGAGCCGGACGGCGATGGGGCGCGGGGGCGCAGCCCCCGAACACCATGAGGATCGCGATTCTCGTCAAGCAGGTCCCGAAGTTCGACGCGATGGAGCTCGGAGCGGGCGGCCGGTTGGTGCGGGAGGGCCTCGAGCTGGAGCTCAACCCCTACTGTCGCCGCGCGGTCAGCAAAGGCGCGGAGCTGGCAGCCACGACCGGCGGCACCTCGACGGTGTTCACGCTCGGGCCGCCGTCAGCCGAGGACGTCCTGCGCGAGGCCATCGCGTGGGGAGCGAACGACGGTGTGTTGATCACTGACGTCGCGTTCGCGGGCTCCGACACACTCGCCACCGCCCGGGCACTGGCCGCCGCGCTCGAACGAGAGGGACCGTTCGATCTCGTGCTCGCCGGCCGCAACTCCGTCGATGCGGACACCGGTCAGGTTGGACCCGAGGTGGCCGAGCTGCTGGACCTGCCGTTCGTCACCGGTGTGAAGCAGCTGGAGCTCGGCGAGGGCCACCTCCGAGTGGTCTGTGAGGAAGACGACGGTCAGAGCGAGCGCATCGTGCAGCTCCCCGCGATCGTGTCGACGGCCGAGCGTTTGTGCGAGCCCGCCAAGGTGGATCCCGAAGGGCGCGCCGCGGTGTCCTCCGGGCTCATCCGAGTCGTCACCGCAGCAGACCTCGGCGCCGGACCCTGGGGCGAAGACGGCAGCGGTACGTACGTCGGCGAAGTACGCGTGCTCGAGATCGAGCGTGCGCACCGCCTGTTGTCGGGCTCGGTCGAGGATCAAGTCGACGAAGCCGTGCGGCTGCTCATCGAGCGCGGCGCACTATCGACCGCACCGCCCACGCCACCCGCCTCGGTGACGCCGCGACCCGCCATCGGCGGTCCCACGGTCGCAGTGGTGGTGGAGCCGGGACGCGGGCAGTTGACGGCCGAGTTGTTGGGCGGGGCCGGGACGCTCGCGGACGAGATCGAGGGCCGCGTCGTCGCCCTCGAAACAGACGGTGCCGGCGTAGAGGAGGACGTCGCCGGCGCAGTCGCGCAGTGGGCGACGGCGACACAACCATGGGCGATCCTCCTGCCGAGCACGACGTGGGGACGGGAAGTCGGCGGGCGCGTCGCGGCCCGCCTGGGGGCGGGTCTCACGGGGGATGCGGTTGGACTCGAGGTGAGCCGTACCGTGTCAACGGGTGACGCACGGCTGCTCGCGTGGAAGCCGGCGTTCGGTGGTCGGCTCGTCGCGGCGATCTACTGCAGCTCGCCAATGCAGATGGCAACGGTGCGCGCGGGCGTCTTGCCTTCTCCCGCCGACGCCCTCGATGTCGAGCGCACCGAGCTTCCAGTGCAAGCGCGCCGGCGGGTACAGGTGCTGTCGACGACCCGTGACGACGACATCGAGGAGCTGGCCACCGCGCAGCGCATTGTGTGCGTGGGTGTCGGAGTGAAACCCGACGAGTACCCGGAGCTCGAGCCGCTGTTGCAGGTCCTCGATGCGCAACTCGCGGCGACCCGCAAGGTCACCGACAATGCGTGGCTCCCGCGTGCCCGCCAAGTGGGCATCACCGGGCACAGCGTCGCTCCGCAGCTCTACATCGGCATCGGCTTGTCGGGGAAGTTCAATCACGCGGTGGGGATACGCGCCGCGGGTACGGTCCTCGCCGTGAACAACGACCCTGAGGCACCGATCTGGGACCACGCCGACATCGGGATCCTGGCCGAGTGGCGAGATGTCGTGCCGTTGCTGACGGCGCGCCTGAACGAGGTGATGTCGAAGTGACGACGTGGCTGAACGGCCTCGAATGGCTCGCCGTGCTCCGCATCGGGCTGGGGTTGTGGTGGCTCGAGAGTTGGCGCCACAAGGACAAGAAGGGCTGGTTCGAACGGGGCACGGGCATCGCGTGGGCCCAATCGGTCGCCGAGAAGCACAAGTGGAGCCTTGTGCGCAACGGCTTCAACAAGGTCGTCGCGCCGCGGCCCAAGCAGATGGCCTACATCGTGGTGTTCGCCGAGCTGGCGATCGGGCTCGGGCTCGTGTTCGGTTTTCTCACACCGATCGCAGCGGCGGGCGGCCTGCTGCTCAACCTCTTGTATTTCGTGATGATGATCCACGACTGGGCCGAGCAGGGTCAGAACTTGATGATGGCCCTCATCGAGGTCGTCATCCTCGGCACCCACGCGTGGCAGAAGTGGTCGCTCGACAACGCCATCGGTCTCTTCGTCTGACCCGCCGTCGAACCTGGGGTGGCAAGCGGGGCCATGACCCCGGTGTTCACCCCGAGTTCGTGATGGAGGCCTTCAACGCCTGACGATCGAGCTTCTCCATGCTGGTGATCGGCAACGCGTCGACAATTCGAATCGCTTCCGGCAGCTTGTAGTTGGCGAGCCGCGGCGCCGCGAACGATCGGAGCTCGTCGAGCGTCGGCGGTGCGGAAACGTCGGCCGGCACGACGACGGCGACGCCGATCTCGCCCATCACGTCGTGCGGACGCGGCGCAATGGCGATGGCGGCGACCGCAGGATGCTCCATGAGCACTCCTTCGACCTCCAGGGGATGCACGTTGTAGCCACCGCGGATGTACATGTCGTTCGTCCGCCCGACGATGCGCAGACAGCCCGCATCGTCGATCTCGCCGAGGTCGCGGGTGTGCAACCACCCATCGGTATCGATCGTCGCGGCGGTGCGCTCGGGATCACGCCAGTACCCGATCATGGCCGCGGGGGACTGCACGAGCACCTCTCCGTTGTCATCGACGCGCACCTGGATGCCGGGCCGCGGCCGCCCGACGGTGTAGAGCGCTTCTGCGTCGGGCGCGTCGAATGCGGTTGCGGTGCAGACGCCCCCTGACTCCGTCGAGGAGTAGCGAATCGAATAGGCGGCCCCGAATCGTCGTCGGGCCTCGCGCACGAGTTCGGGCGGCGACGGACCGCCGCCGACGATGATCGTCTCGACGCAGGAAAGGTCGTACGAGTCGAAGTCCGGCTCTCGTAGCAGGAGCGCGATCTGGGCGGCCACGCCGCCGACGCCCCGCATTCGGTGCTCGGCGATCAGTCGCAGCGCGGTGTCGGGCCGCCAGCGCTCTTGCACGAGCAGCGTGCACCCGAGGCGCAGGTACCACTGCAACTTCGTCATGAAACCGATGTGACAGAACTGCGTCCCGCCGAGCAGCGGACCACCGGTGCCCCACACGTCGAGCCCGCCGGCGTCGATGACGGTGATGGCTTCGAGTTGCCGGTTCGTGAACACCGCCCCCTTGGGCTCGCCGCTCGTGCCCGACGTGAACACGATCGTCACGATGCGATCGGGGTTCGGTTCGAGCGCCGGGACGAAGCCCGTGGAAAGTAGGACCTCGTCGAGCACGATGTCCGGCTGGAGCAGATCGAGCAGGCGTGCCCGCTCGTCGTCGCGCATGCGCGGGTTCACGCCGGCGGTGATCGCGCCCAGCTTTGCCAGCGCGAGATAGGCGACCAGGTATTCGATGCTCGACGGCATGAGGAGGGCCGCGACCGTGCCCTCGCCGACCCCGTCGCCCGCGAGCGCAGCGGCGGCGCGATCGGAATCCTCATGCAGTTCGGCGAACGTGACGATTCGATCGTTGGCGACGAGCGCGGCTCGAGACGGAAACCGCTCCGCCGCGCCCGCGATCGATTCAGCGAGCAAGCGGCAGCGAGAGCATGCGAATCGCGTTGCCCCGCATGATCTTGTACACGACGTCGGCTGGGACGCCCTCCATCAACTCCGTCGCGACCTTCTGCGTATCAGGCCAGGTGGAATCGGTGTGCGGATAGTCCGTCTCGAACGTGATGTTGTCGACGCCCACCTTGTCGAGGGAATCGATGCCGTGGTGATCACGGAAGAAGCAGCCGTAGATCTGCCGGTAGTAGTACGTCGACGGAGGCTCGGGGATCGTGTCCTTGACCTCACCCCATGCCCGATGCTCGCGCCACACGGTGTCCGCTCGCTCGAGCACGTAGGGGATCCATCCGATCTGGCCCTCGCTGTAGGCCAGTTTCAACTCGGGGAAGCGGATGAGCACGCCACTGAACAAGAAGTCGGTCATCGACGCCATCGCGTTGTTGAAGCTCAGCGTGGCGGCAACTGCGATGGGCGCGTCGCCCGAGGTGGCGGGCATGCGCGACGACGACCCGATGTGCATGCACACGACGGTGTTCGTCTCGGCACACGCCGCGAAGAACGGGTCCCACAACCCTGTGTGGATGCTGGGCAGCCCGAGATGGCTCGGGATCTCGCTGAAGCACACCGCGTGCACACCGCGCTCGGCGTTCCGGCGAACCTCAGCGGCGGCGAGCGCTGCGTCCCACAACGGAATGATGATGAGCGGGATCAGCCGGCCCGCCGAGTCGCCGCACCATTCTTCGACCATCCAGTCGTTGTACGCCTGTATGCACGCGAGACCGAGTTCCTTGTCGTCGACCTCGGTGAACGTCTGTCCGCAGAACCGCGGGAAACTGGGGAAGCACAGCGAGGCATCGACCCAGTTCATCTCCATGTCCTCGATGCGCGCCTTTGGCTCATAGCAACCGGGCCGCATCTCGTCGTACGTGATCGGCGACGCCGTCATGTCGTCGCGATCGAAGCCGACGGCGGCGACGTGACGTTTGTTGATGTAGACGAGGTCGCCGAAGATCCAGCAGTCGGCCTTGGGTCCGTCGGGATCGAAGGTCTGCTCGTACGCGCCGCCGCCGACGTGCCTCATCGTGCCGATGCCCCGACGCTCGACCCGCGGGCCCCGCTCGCGCAAGCGCTCGGGCAGCCATGTCTGCCACAGGTGGGGCGGCTCGACGACGTGGTCGTCGACGCTGATGATCTTCGGCAGGTCAGCCGGGTCCATCGGGCCAGCGTAATCTGACGGACCGTCAGATTAGTAACGTCACGCTGTGGCCGTGGACCTCGCCGAACTGCTCGATCCTTCGCACACGGTGTTGGTCACCCAGGAATGCCAGAACGGGGTGATCGGCGACGCCGCCGTGCTGAGGGAGCTCGCCGACGAGGCCGCGCGTGAAGCCGTGCCCAACGTCGTGCGTCTGGTGCACGCCGCTCGTGCGGCCGGTGTTGCGGTCGTGCACTGCCTGGCCGTGCGCCGCGCCGACGACCGCGGGTCGAATCGCAACGCCCGTCTCTTTCTCGGCACGCGCAAGCTGGGCATCCGCATCGAACCGGGTTCAGCCGCGGCCGAATTGCTGCCCGAGATCGGCAACGATCCCAATGATCTCGTGCTGAGTCGCTTTCACGGGCTCGGGCCGATGGGTGGCACGGACCTGGACGCCGTGCTGCGCAACCTCGGCATCTCGACGGTCGTCGGCGTCGGCGTATCGGTGAACATCGCGATCACGAACTTCGCGATGGACGCGGTGAACGCCGGCTACCAGTTCGTGCTCCCGCGCGACGCCGTGGCCGGCGTGCCTGCGGACTATGCCAACGCGGTGATCGACAACACGCTCGCGTTCGTCGCGACCGTCACGTCCACGGCCGAAGTCGTAGATGCCTGGGCGGGCTCTGCTAGACCCTGAGCCAATGTCGAAGCTGATCCCCAAGTTCGCGGTGGTGATGGTCGCGGTCCTCGCGCTCGCCGCCTGCACGAGCGACAAGAAGCCCGGCCCGGGTACAAGTGGCAACCCCGTTTCCGCGTCGTCGTCCAGTTCGTCGAGCTCATCCTCCAGCTCGAGCGCGGCAGGCGCGGCCACCGAACTCAAAGTGTTCGCGGTCGAACCGGCGCCGAACACCTTCACCTTCGACATCGCGGGTGTGCAGTCCGTGCCGGCGGGGGCGGCCACGGTCACGCTCGCCAACACCGGCACGATGGCGCACGAAGTCCGCCTCGCGAAGATCCGCGACGGCAACTTCGACGAGTACAAGGCCGCCGTGAACGCGCAGGGCGCGCTCGGCGGCGCAGCGCTGGCTGACGAAGTGGGTGCGGTCGGCCCGATCGATCCCGGGGCGTCAGCGACGACCGCAGTCGTCCTGACGTCGGGAACGTACGCGCTCGTGTGCTTCCTCACCGGAGCGGCTGACGGTAAGGCCTTCGCACAGCACGGGATGATCACCCAGCTCGACGTGAAACCGACCACCGCGGGCTGACTGCTCATCCGGCCTAAGCTGACGGACCGTCAGATCTTCCGCGCAGCCCTCTTCTGATCCGGCGCCGCCCGCAGATCTGCGCGCCGCCGATGGCCGCGTGCCAGGCCGGCGCGGCCTCGCGACGCGGCAGCGCCTGCTCGAGTGCACGGCCGACATGCTGCGGTCCACGTCGTACCGCGATGTGAAGGTGATCGACATCGCTCGCGACGCGGGCACCTCGCCGGCGACCTTCTACCAATACTTCCCCGATGTCGAAGCCGCGATCTTGGTGCTGGCCGAACAGATGGCGTTGGACGGGCACCGGCTCTCGGCGCTGATCCGCGAGGGGTCGTGGCGCGGAAAGCCCGGCATCGAGACCGCGACGCACTTGTGCGACGCGTTCTTCGCCTTCTGGGAGGAGTACCGCTCGATCCTGCGAGTGATGGACCTCGCCACCGAAGAAGGCGATCGACGGTTCCATCAAATCCGCACCAGGCTGCTGAACGAGGTCACGGTGGCGTTGACCGACACGATCAGCCAGTTCCAGGATGCCGGCCGCCATCCGCGCGAACTCGATCCGACAGCCACCGCGGCGATTCTCGTGTCGATGCTCGCGCACGTGGCGGGCCATCAGTATGGCTTCGAATTCTGGGGCATCCGCACGAAGGACCTGCGCGACAGCATGGCCCGCCAGATCTACTGGGGTGTGACCGGCCAGAAGCCGTGACTACGCGGGTTGCTCGCCGGCCTCACCGCCGAGATCGATCCCGTGCTGGTGCAGAACCATGCGCAGGTGCGCCACCTCGTCGCGGAGCCGCGAGTTCTCGTCGAGCAACGCTTGGATGTCGCCGAGCAGGCGGCCGCGCCGCGCCACGAGCGCGGGATCGATCGGCGACGCCCACGTGACCGGCGGACGCATGAAGGGCTTCGAACGTCGGGCCCGTTGCGGCTTCCATCCGCCGGTCGCGAGCCTCGCGACGATCTCGTTTCGTGTTTGTCCGATCTCGATCGAGTAGAGGTCGGTGAGGATCTCCGCCGCGAGGCCCTCCGTCACACGCAGCAGCCCGAGGAGGAGGTGCTCGGTGCCGATGTAGTTGTGGCCCAGCTGAAGCGCCTCGCTCAACGCCAGTTCGAGCGACTTCTTGCTGCGCGACGTGAAGGGCGAGCGTTTGCGTGCCGGTTCTGAGCCTTGACCGACGCGATGGTCGATCTCGCGCCTCACGACGTCGACATCGACACCGAAAGCCACGAGCACCTCGGCGCCGATTCCCTCGGTCTCGCGCAAGACACCGAGCAAGAGGTGCTCGGTGCCGACGTAGTCGTGGCGAAGCGCCGTCGCTTCCTCGTAGGCAAAGGTGATGACGTTGCGGGCGCGCGGCGTGAAGCGTTCGAACATGCGTGAGACCTCCAAAGAGAGGTAGGAGTGAACGGCCTCGACATCGGCGGTACCGGCGGCAATCGCGTCGAGAAGGGCAAAGAGGTGCTGGTTCGGTCTGAAGGTCGTGACCTGGTTGTCGAGCTCGAGTACCTGTGCCGCGGCGACGAGCGCGACGGCGCGGCTGTCGTCGCCGAAGGGCCGTTCGAGCGTGATGGCATGGAGCAGGGCGGCGGCTTGCTCGAGGGCCGGTGCCTCTGCCGGAACGGCCTGAAGGGTGCGGCCCACCGCGTCGAGGTCAGCTCGTTCGAAGACGTCCGCAGGGTCGACGTCGAGCACGGCCGCCGCGACCAGGAAGAGCTCGCCGACGTCCATCAGCCGTCGCGGAGCGCGCGCAGCAACTCGGAATGCCGAGTGACGTTGTCGTCGAGCTTGCGCAGGAAGCGCTTGTCGCGGCGGCGTTTGTCCACCAGCTCCGCGATGGCCTCTCGAGCCACGTCGGAGACGGAGCGTCCCTCGACTTCGGCGACCGCGCGCAGGTTTTCCGCGAGTTCCGGATCGAGACGCAAGAGGACGTTCTTCGTGTCGGTCATGGTGATATCACGATATCACGGAGACGTCTGTAGTTCAACCGGGATTGACGTGGTGTTTGTCGGATCGAAACGTGGGCTCGCTACCGTCGCTGGTGATGTCCGCCCAGCTCGACCGCCACCTTCCGTTCGATGTGGTGTTCAACTTCCGTGACCTCGGCGGCTACACGACGGCCGACGGCGCGACCGTGAAGTGGCGCACCGTGTTCCGGGCGGACGGCGTCCACCGGCTGTCCGTCGACGACCTTTCGCCTCTCGGCGTGCGGACTGTGCTCGACCTGCGTACTGCGGAAGAGCTGGAACGGGGTCGGTTCACGCACGACTCGATCGGCTACCACCACTTGCCGATTCTCGATGAGGCGTGGAGCCGCGAGTCGCTCGACGACGACACCGACCCGGTGACGTTTCTTGCTGATCGGTACGTGGACATGCTCACAACCGGCCGCGATGCGATCGCGCGGGCGTTGCACATCCTCGCCGACGAGGAGTCGCTTCCTCTCGTGTTCCACTGTGCGGCAGGCAAGGACCGCACGGGCGTCGTCGCGGCCGTCGTCCTGAGCGTGCTCGGTGTCAGCGATGACGACATCGCCAACGACTACTCGCTCAGCCGGCTCGGCATGCCCAGATTCAAGGAGTGGGTCATCGCGACCTACCCCGAGGCCGCTGACGCGATGTCCGAGCAGCCGTCGGCGTTCCTGGCCGCACCGGCCGAGGCGATGCATCTCTTCCTCGAGCGGGTCCGAGCGGACCACGGCTCGATGCACGACTATGTCGCCGACCTGGGCGTGACCGACGAGACCTTGAATGCCGTGAGGGCCAACCTTCTCGCGTAGGTTTCCCCGCCGATGGACTACGTCCCCGGCCACGATCTGCTCGAAGGCAAACGAGTCCTCGTGACGGCGGCCGCCGGTACCGGTATCGGCCACGCCACGGCCAAGCGCTGCATCGAGGAAGGCGCGATCGTCGTCGTCAGCGATGCCCATGAACGCCGGCTATCAGAAACCGCGGCGGAGCTGGGTGCCGCGGCGTCCGTCGTGTGCGACGTCACCGACGAGACACAAGTGCAGCAACTCTTCGAGTCGACCATCGCAACCCTGGGTGGCATCGATGTCGTCGTGAACAACGCGGGGCTCGGAGGGACGGCCACCATCGTCGACATGACGGACGAACAGTGGAACAAGGTGCTCGACGTCACGCTCACCGGGACATTCCGCTGCATGCGAGCGGCGCTCAAGGTGTTGCAGCCCCAGCGCAGCGGCGTGATCGTCAACAACGCATCGGTGCTCGGGTGGCGGGCGCAAGCGGGGCAGGCGCACTACGCCGCTGCGAAGGCGGGCGTCATGGCGCTGACCCGTTGTGCGGCGATCGAGGCCGCTCCGTTCGGTGTGCGCATCAACGCCGTGGCGCCGAGCATCGCGATGCACCCCTTCCTCGCGAAGGTCACCACCGACGAGTTGCTGGACGAGCTCACGTCCCGCGAGGCGTTCGGCCGTGCGGCTGAGCCCTGGGAAGTCGCCAACGTGATCGTCTTCCTCGCGAGCGACTACTCGTCGTACATGACCGGCGAAGTCGTCAGCGTCTCGTCCCAACACCCCTGAGCCAAATCCCACTCAGGCGTACACAAATCTGTGTACGCCTGAGTGGGATTTCGAGGTTTTAGGTCGAGAGGACGACGGAGGAGCCGTGGCCGAAGAGGCCTTGGTTCACGGTCACGCCGGCGGACGCGCCCTCCACCTGGCGGCCGGTCGCCTGACCTTGTAGCTGCCACGTGATCTCGCAGACCTGAGCGATCGCCTGTGCAGGGACGGCTTCACCGAAACACGCCAGGCCGCCGCTCGCGTTCACCGTCGTCCCCTTGCCGCCGAGCGCGGTGTCGCCATCGTTGATCAACCGCTCGGCTTCGCCGGCTTTGCAGAGGCCGATGTTCTCGTACCAGTCGAGCTCGAGCGCCGAGGACAGGTCGTAGACCTCGGCCAACGACATGTCGTCGGGGCCGAGGCCGGCCTGCTCGTAGGCCGCGGCCGCGATCGAATCGCGAAACGTGAGGGTGGGTGGGGCCAACGCGGCGGACGAGTCGGTGGCGAAGTCGGGCATCTCGATGACGGTGTTGGGGAAGCGGGGCGTGACCGTGGAGATTCCCCGAACCCGTACGGGCGACGTGTTGCCCTGGCGTTGCGCGTACTCCATGGACGAGACCACGAGCGCGGCGCCGCCGTCCGACGTCGCGCAGATGTCGAGCAGATGCAACGGCGACGCGACGATCGGCGAGGCGAGCACGTCCTCCTCGGTGACGGCCTTGCGGTAGCGCGCGTTTGGATTGTTGAGCCCGTGCTGCGCGTTCTTCACCTTGACCTTGGCGAAGTCGCGCTCGGTCGCGCCGTAGACATCCATGCGCCGGCGGGCGTAGAGCGCGAAGTAGGTCGGGTTGGTGGCGCCCAGCAAACGGAAGCGCAACCAGTCCGGGTCGTCGGGTCGGTCACCGTCGTTCGGCGCGAAGAAGCCCTTCGGCGACGTGTCGGCGCCGACAACGAGCGCGACATCGCAGAACCCGGCGAGGATCTGGGCTCGTGCCGTGGCCAGCGCGGTTGCGCCTGACGCGCAGGCGGCGTAGCAGGACGCGACCTGCGCGCCTGACCATCCGAGCGCCTGGCTGAATGTCGCCGCCGAGACGTAGCCCGGATAGCCCTGCCGCATGGTGTCGGCGCCGGCGACGAACTGGATGTCCCGCCACTCGAGCCCTGCGTCGGCGAGCGCGGTCTGCGCGGCGTCGATCCCGTACTCGACGAAGTTGCGGCCCCATTTCCCCCACGGGTGCATTCCCGCGCCCAAGATGGCGACGTCGGTGCTCATGACGGCTTCCACTTCCAGACCGTGTACTCGTGGTCGTCGTCTTCGAAGAGCGTCTCGACAATCAGCTCAACGGGGGTTCCCACCGTGATGTCGTCGACGCCGTAACCGGCGGCCAGTTGGCCCATCACGACCATGCCCTCAGCGGCGAGCTCGACCGCGGCCACCGCGAACGGCTGATACGGATCGCTCGTGGCCACGTACGGCGGCG
>JBEEGD010000196.1:0-6309 GCA_041166685.1 Acidimicrobiaceae bacterium
CTCGAGGACCTCGCAAGTGGAGCGAGGGCGTCCATCCGCGGACGCTACCGCAAGGTGGGTCGCGGGACCGGGTTGCCCGTTCTCGATCGGATGAAGGAGCAACGAGGGTTTTTCGTGAAGTATCTGCGACATGGCTCGTCGGCGACCCCAGCACCTCGCGGTGTCGTCGCGCACGGGCGTGGTGCTCCGTCGCATCATCATGGTGGCGATCGCGGTGGTGCTGCTCGTCGGTGGTGGCTACGTGGTGGCCAAGCGAGACGACAAGGCGGCGGTCAGCCGCAGCGTTCCAACCTCGACGACCACTGCGCCGTCGACGACGGCAAGCACGCAACCGGTGGCGTCAGTCGAGAGCACGACCGTCCCGGAAGCCACGTTCACGATCTCCGCGGTCGGCGACACGATGCTGGGCAAGAGCGGCTCCTTGCCGCCGAACCCTGCCACGTACTTCTCGGCGGTTGACGCCGAGATCCGTGGTGACGCGCAGATCGTGTTCGCCAACCTCGAAGGAACCTTCAGCGACGTCTCTGGCAGCAAGTGCGGAGACTCGACATCGGGCAACTGTTTCGCATTCCAGGTACCCCCGAGCTTTTCCCAGCATTTTGCCGGCGCCGGGTTCACCGTCTTGAACACCGCGAACAACCACTCACACGACTTCGGTAGCGCGGGCCTTGACCAGACGGTGACCGCGATCAGATCCGCCGGCATGGTCGAGACCGGGCTTCCCGGGCAGGCGACGGTCGTCCAAGCGGGAGCGATACGCGTCGGGCTGGTCGGCTTCGCGCCGTATCGCGAAACCGCGAGCATGCACGATCTACCAGCAGCCCGCGCACTGATAGGCAAGGCGCGTGAGCAGTCCGACGTCGTCGTCGTGTACATGCATGCCGGCGCCGAAGGGACCGACGCGCAACACGTGACCGGAGAGAGTGAGCTGTACCTCGGCGAAGATCGAGGCAACGCCCAACAGTTCGCGCACATGGCCATCGACGAGGGTGCTGGTCTCGTGCTCGGGAGTGGTCCCCACGTGTTGCGCGGCGTCGAGTTCTACAAGGGCCGTCTCATCGCGTACAGCCTCGGCAACTTCGCGGGCTACACCAACTTCAACACCAGCAGCGGCGTGCTCACCAACTCCGCGATCCTCCACGTGACCTTGAACCGCCGAGGCGAATTCCAGGCTGGGCGGCTCGTCCCCGTCACGCTCACGGCGAAGAACCAGCCGCTACCCGGCGGCGGCTCCGTCGCGCTCGTCGAGAGATTGTCGAACGAAGACTTCGGTCCGGCCGCCGCCCACTTCACCAGCGACGGCACGATCAGCGCGCCGTGACGCTGCCTGTCGCGCTTTGCGCGTTCTTGCGTCGCTCAACCCCTCATGCGGTGGTCAAACAGCGCCGGTTGGCTACTCACCCGTGAGATCCGCGGGCGCTGGCGCGGTCACGATGGTGGCGTTGTGCTTTGCCAACGGCCTCCAAGGCGGAATGAGCTCGACCTTCGCCCAGTCGACCGATGCGCTCAAGCACACCTTTCACGTGAACGACGCCGCTCTTGGCGTGGTGCCGTTCGGCGTCGCCTTGGCCGGCAACCTTGGAGCCGTGGCGATCGCGGCGCTGTGCATGCGGCACCGTCGGACCGCGGTGCTCGCGGGGATGTTTGTCGTGTGGGGCGTGCTGATCGCACTCGCGGGCCTCTCGCCCTCCAGCGTGTTCGGCGTCACCGCGCTCGGGTTCTTACTGTTCGCCGGTTTGCGAATCGCGTCGGCCGTCACCGAGGCCACCGATCCCGCTACGTACCCGTTGATCGCGGACTGGTGGCCGGTCGAGCAGCGAGCGGCCAAGGTCAGCGTCTTCAACACGCTCGGGGCCGTCGGCGCGATTACCGGGCTGATCGCTGCCGGCGTGCTCGTCGATCAAGGCCTTTGGCGCTTGGCCTTTGTGATCTGGTTGCCACTCGCGTTGGTAGGAGCAGTCCTGATCCGGAGCCGCGCGGAACCGACGCGGGGCGCGCAAGACGCCGAATACCGCGATCGGCTCGAGGAGGAAACGATCGGCGAGGAACACGACCTCGTGGTGCGAGTGGTCGAAGGCGAAGCTGCTCCGGTTCCGGATCCGGCCGAAGAAGTCGGCGAAGGCCGATGGGCTGTCATGCGAGCCGTGGCGCGATTGCGGAGCTGGCGGTTGGCGGCAATCGGCTTGGCCGTCAGTGGACTCATGGGCAGTGCGCTCATGAACTGGGGAATCCCGTACTTCAAGCGCACCTTCGGTCTGAGCGGCACCGAAGCGGCCGGCCTCGCTCCGTTGCTGGGCCTCGGCGCATTCGCCGGCGTGCTCGGCGGCGGCTTCCTGGCCGACCGGCTCCTCGCGAAGGGAATGCTCAGGGCGCGCCTCTACGTGACGGCATTCGGCTTCGCGGGTGCCGGGGTGTTGCTGTTGTTCGCCTTCTCCACCACACGGCTCGCGGTTGCTGCACCCTTGCTGGGGATCGGCACCGGCCTGAGCACGCTGCCAATCGGACCCCAGTTCGCGCTCATGATGGACGTGACGCCAGCCGCCCTGCGATCTCAAGCCTCGGCCGCGCTCAATGTCCTCCAGGCCACCGGCGCGCTGGGCTCCCTGCTCGTCGGCGGACTGTCGACGCTCTTCGGCGAGAACCTGCGACTCGCATTGCTGTGCGTCAGCCCCTTCTACTTACTCGGGGCCTTCATCGTCCTGGCCGCCCGCAAGACCTACATCGAGGACGTGGCGTTCGTGGTTGCAGCGGCCAAGACCCGCGACACCAGCGCACCCGATCCCTAAGGTGAACTCATGACCGATTCCGTCGACTTCGTCTATCCAGACCATCGGTCCGCCGATCCGTACAACGCGCCGGTGGCGGCCGATCCGCAGCCGTTCTATCGCCGCTTGCGCGAGGAGTGCCCCGTTGCGCTCGTCAACGGCATGGAGAGCGGCGTCCACATCATCAGCCGCTACGAGGACGTGCGGTTCGCGCTCCGTCATCCGGAGATCTTCTCGTCGGACTTCGTCGCGGTTGACATCGGGCAGGACCGTCCGCTGATCCCGTTGCAGATCGATCCGCCAGAGCACGCCCACTACCGACGGGTCATGGATCCCCATCTCGCGGTCAAGGAGCTCACGCAGCTCGAGCGCGATGCGCGAGTGCTCGTCAACGAGGTGATCGACCGATTCATCGACCGGGGCGAGTGCGACTTCCACGCCGAGTTCTCGATGCCGCTTCCTTGCATGATCTTTTTGTCGTTGACGGGACTTCCGCTCGAGGAGCTTCCACGCTTCCTCACCTGGAAGGACAACATCATCCGGCCGGACACGATGGACATGGAGGAGGCCGCGTCCATCCGGAAGCAGACCGGCGCCGAGATCTATGCGTTCTTCGAGCAAGCCATCGACGAGCGTGCCGACGGACGAATGGACGACATCATCAGTCGCTTCATGCGACCGAGGTCGACGGCCGCACGATGACCAGGGAGGAGATGCTCGATCTCTGCTACCTGTTCATCCTCGGCGGGCTCGACACGGTGACCGCCACGCTCGACTGTTCGATCGCGTACCTGGCGCAGAACCCGGAGCATCGACAGGCGCTCGTCGAAGATCCCTCGCTCGTGCCCGACGCCGTGGAGGAACTGCTGCGCACGCAGACGCCAGTCATGCAGGTCTTACGCGTGGTCGTGCAACCGCACGAGATGCACGGCGTGAAGATGGAGCCGGGCGATCATGTCTTGGTGATGCTGGGATCTGCGGACACCGACCCGGCGGAGTTCGGTGACGAAGCCGAGGTGGTCGACCTACATCGCGAGTCGAACCGGCATTTGGCCTTTGGTGGCGGACCTCACCGTTGCCTCGGTTCGCACCTGGCGCGACTCGAACTTCGAGTCGCGCTCGAAGAACTGCATCGGCGCATTCCCGACTACCACTTGGCGGACGGCGCCGACCTGGAGTACTCGCCTGGCATTCGCGAGATCAAGGCACTCCCGCTGGTCTTTTCGTGAAGGTGCGCTTGGACGAGGACGCCTGTGTCGGCCACGGTCGCTGCTACGCCATCGCGCCCGACGTCTTCGACGCGGATGATCAAGGGCACTGCGTGCTGCGGTTCACCGATGAGCCCATTCCCGCCTCATTGATCGATCGGGCCCGCCAGGCTGTTGCGAACTGCCCGGAGAACGCCCTCGCGGCGGACCGGGATTGACTGAGCGCGGGGACGTTCCGCCGAAGATCGTCGCCAAGCTCCGAGCGGTGTGTCTCGGACTGCCAGAGTCCTACGAAGAGCAAGCATGGGTGGGGACGCGATGGCGGATCCGCAAGCGGACCTTTGCCCACGTGCTCACGGTCGATGCGGGCTGGCCGCCCGCGTACGCACGCGCGGCGGCCACGAACGGACCGGCGACCGTGATGACCTTCCGATCGTCGGGTGAAGAGCTAGATGCACTCCGCGCGGCGGGCCGCCCCTTCTTCGCACCCGTGTGGCGCGCGGACGAAGTCGGCATCGTGCTCGACTCCGACGTCGATTGGAAAGAGATCGCCGAGCTCGTCACCGAGAGCTACGCACTCCTCGCGCCACGAGCCTTGCTCGCGCTGATGAATCGTCCGACTGACTGACCCAGGGGAAGACTTCAGGACGCGATTGAAATGCTTGCATATCGAACTGGTGTTCGATATGCTGCTAGTGACCTCGTGAGCCGGGTTTGACGGCTTTCCTCCGTTGTTGGAAGCAGCGTTGGGAGTCAGTGCCGTGCCCGCAGCCCCGTTGATCCGTGCGTTCAACGCCGCGCTCGACGCGCTGGAAGCCGTCGATGCGGACGAGTTGACCGACGGCGCGCTTCACCACCTCGTGATCGACCTGCAGCAAGCCGCGTCGCGGTTCACGGCCATACGCGCTCCGCATGTGGCGGCCTGGGAGGCTCGCCGAGTGTGGGACTCGGACGGGTCCAAGGCGGCCTGGGCACGGCTCGCGCGCGAATGCGATCTGTCAAACGCGACCGCGAAGGCGGAGATCGGCCGCGCGCGCAAGTTGCGTTCGATGCCCGGCACGAGCTCTGCGTTCGCCGAAGGGAAGCTGTCCGTCGACCAGGTCGATCTGATGACCGCGGCCAATCAGCGCGACATCCAGCCGATATTCGAGCGGGACGAGCAAGTGTTGCTCAACGAGATGACGCCGCTCCGGCTGTACGACGCCCGCACGTTGGTCGATCGGTGGATCGAGCTCGCTTTCGACGAAGTCGACAAACAGCGCAGACGGCCGGAGCCCGCTGGCCGGCATTTCAGCGCGGCGCGCACGTTTCAGGGCAGCGTCGATGTGCGGGGGCATCTGGACCCGATCGGTGGCACCGAATTCCTTGAAGAGCTCGAATCGATTGAACACGAACTGTTCGAAGCCGAGTGGGCGCGCATCCGCGAAGAACTCGGCCCCAACGCGCTCCCTACAGACCTTCCCCGCACCGTCCGTCAGCGCCGAGCCGACGCCGCGGTGATCATGGCTCGCCGGTCGCGCGCTTTCCGGCACGGCACTCATCGGCTCCCCCGCCCGTTGATCACCGTGCTCGTCGGTCGCGGAACGCTCTCTCGCATGTGCGAGCTCGCCGACGGCACCCCGGTCTCCCCCAGTCAAGTGTTCCCGCTGCTCACCGAAGCCGACATCGAGCGCATCGTGTTCGACGGCCCGAGCCGCGTCCTCGACGTCGGCGTGCGCGAACGGTTCTTCAAGGGTGCCCTGCGTCGAGCGCTCGAAGTCCGCGACCGCCACTGCCAAGACCCGAGTGGCTGTGACGTGCCCGCCGAGCGCTGTCAAGGAGACCACATCATCCCGTACGCCGACGGCGGGCTCACGATTCAAGAGAACGGACGCTGCGAGTGCGCCTTCCACAACCGCCTGAACGTCAACCGGCCTGTCCAACGTCCACCGCCCGACCACACGAAATAGAGGGCGGACAATTCAGGGTGCAAGCGCGACCCGCCGGTCGACGTGGTGGTTACCGGCGCCAGAACAGTAGGTGTGTCACGCCGCTGGGGCTCGGCACGGACTCGAGGTGGAAGCGGTCGTGCAGGTCCTCGGGGGACGTCCAGAGTCGCTCACCTCGGCCGAGCTCGATCGGCGCAACGGCGACGTGCATGGTGTCGACGAGGTCGGCCTCCAAGAACTGCCGAATGGTGGCGACGCCGCCCCCGAGCCGTACGTCCTTGCCGTCAGCGGCGTCGGTGGCCCGCTGCAGCGCCTCCGTGGGTGTGGCATCGAGGAAGTGGAACGTGGTGTCGGCCAGCGTGAAGCTGGGTCGGTGATGGTGGGTGAGGACGAACACGGGGGTGTGGA
>JBEEGD010000197.1:0-2681 GCA_041166685.1 Acidimicrobiaceae bacterium
GTGATCGTCGACATCGACCGCTTCATGGACAAAGCCCGCTAACCGACCGCGCAATTCCCACTGATCCGTACACATAAATGTGTACGGATCAGTGGGAATTCGAGATGGTCAGGTCATCCGGGACGGACCGGAGCGGCCTTCTACTGTCACTTTGCGTTCGGTGAACAGCCAGTCGCCGGTGGCGTCGTCGCGGGCGAGCTCGTCGCGATAGGTGCCCCAGTGGTCGGGGCCGATCTCGGTGACCACGAAAAAATACGACTTCGAGGTGGCGCGGCCAGCGGTGACATCGACGTTGATCTGGATGCTCGACACGTGGTGGCGCACGAACGCGGTGGTCGACGCCGACTTCAGCTTTTTCCCGGCGCCGACGAACACCCCCGCGATGGCGGCTCGACCCTCGTGCCGGCCCACACCGACCACTTCGAGCACGCCGTCTTCGACGAAGCACGCTGCTGCTTCCTCGAACTTTCCGTGGTCGACTCCGTGGGCATACCGCGCGATCGACTCGCGGACCGCTTCGCGCGCCGCGAGCTCGTCGGGCCTCATCGGTCGCGCAGCTTCGCGCTCGTCACGTTCGTGGGACTGCGCTCATCCGAGGTTCGAGCTCCTGGGGTACTGGTCTGCCGGGTCGGTCAGCACGTTGACGACATAGGGCACACCGGATGCGAACCCGCGGTCGAGTGCCGGCCCGAGATCGTCGGGCGACGTGACCAGCTCGCCGGCACCGCCGAGGGCCGCCACCACCTGGTCGTAGCGGCAGCCGGGCTGCAGATCGGCGGCCACGTCGTACCCATAGATCGCGTGCATCGGATGCTTCTCGAGACCCCAGATGCCGTTGTTGCCGACCACGATCACGACGGGGAGATCGTGGCGCACGAGCGAGTCGGCGTCCATCAACGAGAACCCCGCGGCGCCATCGCCGAGCATCACGACGACCTGACGGTCGGGATGGGCGACGCGTGCGGCCATGGCGTACCCCATGCCCGTGCCGAGGCAGCCGTACGGTCCGGCGTCGAGCCAGCAGCCGGGCCCGTACGAGTCGATGTACTTGCCGGCGTACGAGACGAAGTCGCCACCGTCGCACACCACGACCGCGTCGTGATCGAGGCGACGGCGCAACTCGCCGTAGATGCGGGTCGGCTTGATCGGATCGCTCTGCGCTTCGAGCAGCGGCAGCTCGGCCGCGGCGCCCGCCGACTCCGCGTCTCGCAGTCGCGCGATCCACGGCTCGTGATCGCTGCGATCGCCTGACCAGTCGGCCAATGCACTGAGGATGACTCGGAGGTCGCCGCACGGCGCCGCCGCCGATTCCACGTGACCGGCGCGCTGCGCATCGCTGTCCACGATGTGGATCACCTTCGCGTCGCCGAACGAGCCGAACGACAGACGGAAATCAAGCGGCGCGCCGATCACCACGACGACGTCCGCTTCGGTCTTCAGCAGGCTGCGAGTGCGCGAGAACGCGAGCTCGTCGTTGGCGGGGAGGCACCCGCGCCCGAGTCCGTTGGCAAATACAGGTACGCGCAGCGATTCGGCCGCAGCGCGCAAGGCATCCCAGGCCTCGTCGAAGTACACGTCGGTACCGGCGATGATGGCCGGCCGGTGCGCGGCTCCGATCAGCTCCGCGGCCTTTCGCACCTCGTCGGGATCAGGCTCGTCGCCACGAGGCACAACCGCTTCGGGGATCGCGCTCTCGCCGTGACGGAACACGACGTCGAGCGGAAAGTCGCAGAAAACAGGGCCACGGTGCGGAGTGAGCGCCTCGCGGGCGAGCGAGTCGACCAGTGCGGCGATGCCGTCGACTTCGGTGGCCGTAGTGGCCCGCTTCGTGATCGGTGCCAGCACCGGCACGTGGTCGAACTCCTGCAACGACCCGGAGCCCCATCGCGCTTGCGGCGCCCGGCCACCCAGCACCACCAGCGGAGTGCCGTTGAAGTGCGCCGACGTGACCGCGGAGATGCCGTTCGTGACGCCCGGGCCGGCGGTGAGCACCGCGACGCCGGGACGGCGGGTCAACTTCGCAGTGGCCTCGGCCGCGAACGTCGCGGTTTGCTCGTGACGCACGTCGATGATGCGCCAGTCGTTCTCCGCACCTTTCACGACGGCGTCGTAGAACGGGAAGATGTGGCCGCCCGACAACGTGAACATCTCGCGCACGCCGTAGCCCGCAAGCGCGGCCAGCGCGAGTTCCCCGCCGTGTCCGTTCATACCGGCGCGGATACTCGGGCAAGGAAACTGGACATCGCGCTCCACCATGCGTCGGGGTTCTCGAACTGCGGGCTGTGCCCGGCGTCGGCGATGACCACGAGCTCTGCGTGCGGAATCGCATCAGCCATCGCCGTGGACGGCCCGACGATCGGTTGATCTTGTTCACCTGCGATCACCAGCGTGGGGATCGAGAGCGAGCGGAACGAGCCGAGTCGATCGCTGGCGGTGAACATCGCGTCGAGGAGAGCCGCGTAGGCCGAGGGAGCCGTGTCGGTCAGCTTGCGGTCGTTGAACTCTTGATAGCCGGGCCGCTCACGCGTCACGCGCTCGTGCGCCGGCGTGTCGAGCTTGCCGCCGCGTTCTCTCAGCGCCGCCGCGAGCCCATCGATGCCTTGCTCTCGCAAGACAAGCGTGGCCAGATCGATCTCCTCGCGGGTGATGAACGGCAACGGCCCGTGGAGGGTGTCCATCAA
>JBEEGD010000198.1:0-10547 GCA_041166685.1 Acidimicrobiaceae bacterium
TCGACAAACCCTCGGCTGGATGAAACCATCACGCGCACTCGCCGACCTCGTTGCGCCGACTGGTTGAATCCGCCTGTCCCTATGAAGGGGAAAACGCCGCTACCAGTAGGCTCGGCTCGTGCCGACCGTTGATGGTCACGACTGGACGGCGAAACGCCTTCGCTTCCTGCAAGACCTGCTCGACGACGACCCGAACGACGAGCAGCGGGCGGCCATCGAAGCCGAGATGAACGAGCTACGCAGATCGAAGCGCGGATGGCGACGATGGATCGGCTTCCCGCGCCTGCCGCACCAGCACTAGCACTAGCACTAGCACTAGCACTAGCACTAGCACTAGCAACAGAAACCTTCCGCGGTACTAGCTGCCGAAGTGGTTCACCGCTTCCACGTTGTTGCCGTCGGGGTCGCGTACAAAGCCGCCGTAGTAGTTCGGGTGGTACTCCGGCCAGACACGCGGCTCGTGCAGTACCTCCGCCCCCGTGGCGACCGCAGCATCGAAGAACGCGTGAACCGCCGCGCGATCGGCCGCTTCGAACGCGATGTGGCACTCCCGATTCGGTCCGCCGGTGGTCAGCGGTCCGAGCCAGAACGTCGGCCGACCGTCTTTGCCGTACCCGATGACCTCACCGAAGTCCATCACTCGCCCGCCTCCGAGCGCACCGAGCACGGTGTCATAGAACACGGCGCTGGCCGCGACATCTGCGCATTGAATGGACAGGTGATCGAGCATCCGACGATCTCATCACATCAGCGCCGCGAGATCGAGGTGGTCGAAGAGGAAGTCCTTTGATCGGCTCTCGAAGAAGCCCGCGCTCTCCGCGGGCACGTGTCCGGCCCCGTTCAAGGTCTCGAGCACCACGGGAACACCCGCAGTCCTCATCGCCGCTGCCGTGTCCGCGGACCACTGATACGGGACCCATGGGTCGTCCGTGCCGCTGAACAGACAACCGGGAGCGGCGGTCTTGTCGACGAACACGCCGCCCTGCACGCCCCCGGAGATCGATACCCACGCCCGGACCGAGGAGCTGTAGCCGGGGTTGCCGCTGTCTCCCGGGTCATTTGCGCGAGTCCCGACACCGGTGGCGGTGATGCCACCGGCTGACTCACCCGCGATGGCGATCCGATCGGGGTCGATCCTGTAGGTGGCGGCGTTGGCCCTGAGCCAACGCACCGCCGCTTGCGCGTCGTGGATCGCTGCGGTTGCGGCGATGGAGCACGGATCAGTCAAGAGCGCGCTGGCGATGCACGCGTTGGGAGCAAGCTTGCGATAGTCGATCGACACCGCGACGTAGCCGAGCTTGGCGAACTTGACCGGGAAAGCGACCAACGGGCCAGAGGCGCGGTCGCCAGCCGCGAACCCACCGCCGTGCACCCAGACGAGCACGGGACGCTGTGCCGCGGTGTCCCCTGACGGCTCGTAGACGTCCAACCGAAGAACGACCGGTTTGTTGTCGAGGCCGGGCACGCTCGAGTACTCGAGTCCATCTGCGATCGTCACATCGCTGAATATCGGCGCGCGATATCGGGGCGCGAAAACGGACATATCCTCCTGAGCGCAAGCAGGCAGCACGAGGACACAGCTCATGGCGATGAGCAGCGCGAACATGTGCTCATGGTGGGAAAAGATTCGGTGCAGCTGTTGTCTCACTCGGACATCAGTTGACCATCGTCGCGCTGGCTCCCGTCGCCGAGCCTTCGCGGTCGCCGCCGTCCCGAGCACAGGACGACCGGATCGGCGGCCTCGACGGACTGCGGGCCGTCGCGGTGGGAGCGGTCGTGGTGTACCACCAGTGGCCGGACGCCTTGCCGGCCGGGTTCTTGGGCGTCGATCTGTTCATGGTGTTGTCGGGGTTCCTGATCACCGGTCTGCTCCTGGACGAGCGGTCCCGAACTGGAGCCGTTCGTCTCGGGTCGTTCTGGCTGCGTCGGTTCCGCCGATTGGTGCCCGCGTTGCTGGCGCTGTTGGCCGTGGTGGCGATCTGGGTTCAGGTCGTCGGCCCCGCGACGTTGAAGCCGACGGTGCGGGGCCAAGGACTGGCGTCGCTGCTGTATGTCGGCAACTGGAAGCTCGTCAGCGACAGCACCAGCTATGCCTCGCTGAGCGATCCACCGTCTCCGCTGCTGCATTTGTGGTCGCTCGCGATCGAAGAGCAGTTCTACGTCATCTGGCCGTTGGTGGTCGTGGGTGTACTGGCGTTGGCCAGAGGCCGGCGCCGGCCGCTCGCATTGCTCGCGCTCGCGGGAACCCTCGCGTCCGCAGGGTTGATGGCGGCGTGGTTCATTCCAGGCACGGATCCTCTCCGCCTCTATTACGGGACCGACACCCGCGCGCAGGCGTTTCTCATCGGCGCATTGGCCATGCTCGCGGCGCGCCACTTCACTGGCGAACGAGCGAGACGCGGTCTGCGGCGAGCGGGGATGCCGGCGTTCGCCGTGATGGTGGCCGCCTTCGCATGGTTGGACTCGCCGGAGTCGCTGTATCGCGGTGGATTCGGAGCCTTCGCCGTCGTGGCTGCCGTGGTCGTGGTCGCGGTCACCATGCCAGGCCCGTTGGCTCGATTGCTCGACCGCAGCCCGCTCCGACTGATCGGGCGTGTGTCGTACGGGATCTACCTCTGGCACTGGCCGGTCATCGTGCTGGTCACGGAACGCACCGTGCCCGCGCGCGGAGTCGCGTTGCTGGTGCTGCGCGTCGCGCTGATCGCCGCCGCAACCGCGCTGTCGTGGTGCTTGATCGAACGTCCCTACAAGCGTGCATCGCCGACACTGGCATTACGGCTCGCTCCGTGCGGCATCGCCGCAGCGGCCGCGTGCGTCCTGGCACTCCCCGGCGTGCCAGTCGTCGCCTACGCCAGCTTCGACGTCACCCGCATCCCCACGCCCAGCGTCGTTGCGCCACCGACATCCACGTCGGTTGTGACGTCGTCGTCCGTGACACCGTTCGTCGTGGCACCGAGCGCGCCCCCGACATCCACCGCAATCGTCGATCCGGTCGCGCCCCCGAGCACGGTCTTGCTGATCGGTGACTCTGGCATGTACGACGCAACTCCTGCCTTGAGCGCCGGCTTGACCTTGGTCGGCGCAAAAGTGATCGGCACCGCGTACCCAGGCGAAGGACTGACGCAGCCCGCGGGCGTGAGAGACATGTGGGCCGAGTGGGTCAGGCGTGAGCGACCGGATCTCGTGGTGGTGATGCTCGGCGCGTGGGACACCGACTTCGTCGCCACCAACGGCGACGAGGCGTACCGGCAAGTGGTCGACGAAACCGTCGGCTTGTTCACGGCCGGAGGAGCCCGCGTGCTGTGGCTGTCCGAGTTGCCCGGCCGTGCGGCCCTGCCCGGCGCGATCGTGGACGCGGGCGAGCAGAATCGCTTCTACCACGTGCTCCCCGGCCGCTATCCCGATGTCGTCGAGTACCTCGACATCACGCGTCCACTGCTCGCAGCAGACGGGACCGCACCGCGGGCCCTCGATGGTCACCTCCTGCGGAAGCCCGACGGTTGGCATCTCTGCCCTGACGGCGCGGCGGCAGTCGCTCACGCGGTGCTCTCCCATCTCGGACTCGACGACCCGGCGTGGGATGGCGACCTCTGGCGCGCCGACGCGCGTTACGACAACCCTCTTGGCGGCTGCCCCAACTCATAGCGACAGACGTTTGTCTCGCGTGCAGTTATATGAACGATGACGTCGGATCCATTGGCGGCGGGAACGCAACACTTCTAGCGCGTGTCGTTGGGACGGTTTCGCCTAACCCCAGGTGGATTTGAGGGCAATCCTGCATTGCGGGTGCCGCCGGTGACCGCCGGGGCTGAGCGGATTCTTCGGTGGAGCGTCTTGGTTCCGCTCATCCTTCTGGTGGCCGTTCTCGTGGTGGCTGCCGTTCTGACGATTTTCGGCTAGCTCGGAGTCGGCACATCCCGCGCTACTTCATCACGGAGATCACCAGCGGGATGACAAGCACCGCTACCGCCCAAGCATTATGAGTGGAAGCACAAGGCGACCGCCGCAGGGACCCTTGCACTTAGCGTGCTCCGTTAGCGGCAAGGCCGACAACTACTCGCCGCGTCCCCTGCATAAAGGATCAGCCCGAGACGTCGTTTCGGCTCAACGACCACTCGCGAGCGATCCGAACGACACGGTTTGGAGGCGCGCATCGGCTCGAGTAACACGCTGTTCGCCAACGAGCAGAACCAGTGCAACTTCGGAAAGGTGGCGGGCGGCTGGCGCCAATCTCCTAACCAGCAACGCCACAACTCGAGAAGGGGGCCGTCCGACCGGACGGCCCCGTTCTCGTTTCGAGCGCCATGTCGTCTACCGGCGGCCGCACTGTGGACAAGCACCTGATGTGCAGCGGGTTCGTGCGGAGGTTGGCGAGCAAGCGGCGCCGGTGCGTGGTACGGGTGTGCATGACTTCTCGGATAGGGATCTACACCCGTGTGAGCCATGACGCCACGGGCGAGCAGACGGCAACCGCTCGGCAAGAGAAGGCGTGCCGTGCGTTCGCGGAGGTGCGGGGCTGGGATGTGGTCGAAGTGTTCGAGGACGTGGACCTCTCGGCGTACCAGCGTGGTGTCATGCGTCCCGGTTACGAGGCGCTGTTGAGGGCGATTCAGGCGGGCGATGTCGACGGGGCGTTGGTATGGAAGCTGGACCCATTGCGATCCTTGTGACTATTGATCAAATTGGTCACTCTCCTGGTCTGGCGGTCGTGGAATGAAGGTGGGACTGTGCCGACAGAGCGTCGATTAGCGCTCTACGGCGAGGCCTTCAGGACCCCCGTGACGGCGAAGGGGCGCGGGCATGAGGCAGATCGGCGCAAGGGCCATCGGGCCACGAGGTGGGGCAATGACCGGCGGACGACGTTGGGTTGCAGTTGCGCTCACCGTCCTGCTGGGCCTTGGCCTGCCCGTCTCTAAGGCAGACGCAGCGGCCGTCGGCACCGTCGTGGCCACCATTCCGAGCGGCATCGATCCCACGGGCGGAATGGCCTTCGATCCGGCCAGCGCGCGCCTCTACATCGCCGGGTTGGCGCAGACGACCAACGAGCGCATCGTCACGGTGATCGACACCACTACCAACACCATTGGTGCCACGTACCTGAGTGACATCGATCCCACGGGCGGAATGGCTTTCGACCCGAGCACGTCGCGCCTGTACATCGCAGGACGCACGCCGACCACGAACGAGCTCATCGTCAAGGTCGTCGACACTGGCGTGGGCGGGTCGCCGATACCCAACATTCCGAGCGGCATCGACCCCACCGGCGGAATGGTCCTCAACCCAGGCGCGTCGCGGCTCTACGTCGCCGGGTTGGCGCAGACGACCAACGAACGCATCGTCAAGGTGATCGACACCAGCAACGGCACCGTCGTGGCCACCATTCCGAGCGGCATCGATCCCACGGGCGGAATGGCCTTCAACCCGAGCACTTCGCGGCTCTACGTCGCCGGGTTAGCGGAGACGACGAACGAGCGCATCGTCAAGGTGATCGACACCCCAGCATCCACCGGCAGCGCAGCGGGCACCGTGACCAACGGTGGCACCGTCACCAGTGACCCGGGCAACGTTGGGGCCACTCCCGAAGTTCCAGTGCAAACCTCGATCATCGCGCCCAGTGGCGTCGGCGGGACACTCTCCATCACGCCTCAGGCCACCGCGACCGCCAACCCCACCGGCTTCAGCCTCTTCGGCGTCGAAATCGTGCTGACCGGTCCGGTCGCCACTGCGACGTCACCCTACGAGGTCGCCTTCACGGTGGACAGCACCGCCCTCGGCGGGCTGGCGCCAGGCGACGTCCAGGTCTTCAGAAACGGCGTTGCCCTCGCCGGCTGCACTGACCCGACTGCGGCAGTGCCAGATCCGTGCAGCGTGAGCCGCGGCTTGGCCGCCGGCGGCGGAGGTGACGCTCTGGTCGTGGTGCGGACCTCGCACTTCAGCACCTGGAGCCTAGGACGGCTCAGCTACCAGCTCACCGGTCCGTTGCAACCCGTCGACGCTGCCCCGACCGTGAACACCGCGAAGGCCGGGTCGGCGATACCGGTGAAGTTTGGGCTAGGCGGCGACAAAGGCCTCGACGTCTTCGCCTATGGCTACCCCAAGAGCGGTACCGCTACCTGTGGTAGCGCGGCGACCGACGAGATCGAACATACCGTCGCCGCGGGCACCTCGACGCTCACCTATGACGTAGCCAGCGGCCAATACACCTACAAGTGGAAGACCACCACCGCCATGAAGGGCTGCCGCGATCTCGTCCTTCGATTCCGCGACGGATCACAACTGCGCACCCTGTTCAACCTTCGATGAGGCCTTAGCAGCAGCAACGGCCTTAAACTAATGAAGCCAACGTGTTGATGACCAGTGAACTGGTGGGGAACGTCATCCGCCACGCCAACACCGAGATGCGGTGAGCGTCGACGCCGGTCCGCGTCGAGGCACAAGGCTTTGCGCGGGATTGATGCCGGGTACAGGGCGGGCGGCGTGCTTTCGTTATGCGGCTCCGGCGATGAAGGCGGTGACGATGTAGCTGGCGTGCCGGTCGAGGTTGTCGCGTGCCCGGTCATATCGGGTGATGGTCCTAGGGTCAGCGTGGCGGGCAGCGATCTGCACATCACGCAAGGGGACGCCGGCGTCGAGGGCGGCGGTGATGAAGCTGTGGCGTAGAGAGTGGGGCGAGATGTGCTTGGTGATCCCGGCTCGTTTGGCAAGTCGGCGCACGATTCGGGTGGCGCCGTGGCGGTTCATACGAGCACCGGTGCGCATCAGGAGTAGAGGGCCGCGGTCGCGCTCGTCAGCGGCCTGATCGATGGCACGCGCGACCCGCGGCGGCAACGGGATCACGGCGAGCTTGTGTCCTTTGCCCAACACGGTGACCGTGCGATGACCGCGGGCAGCGTCGAGGTTCTCGATGTCGATGGTGCACGCCTCACCGACACGCAGCCCGAGCAGTCCGAGCAGGCAGGCCAGCGCATGGTCGACGGGACCAGCGGCGGCGGCTTGGGCGATGAACGCGCCGAGCTCCATGCGGTCCAACCCGAGCGTGGTCGAGTCGCCGGACACGTGCGGCCGGCGGACATAGTCGGCGGGCGAACGGTCGAGGGTCCCGTCGATGACCGCGAAGCGGTAGAGCCCGGCGACGGTCGACAGGCGCCGCCCGATCGTCGCTCGGGCCAGGCCTTGGCGTTCTTCCATGTCTCGGGCCCACAGCTCGAGATGCGGTCGCTGGGCGGCGAGCACCCCGAGACCGAGCTGCGAGCACCACCCCAGCCACATCCGCAGATCGGAGGCGTAGGCGATACGGGTGCCGCCCGAGTAGCGGGCCAAGAACCCGGCGACCGCTACACGAGCATCGTCATACAACGGCGCGACGGGACGAACGAGTTGCGCAGTACCAGGATCGGACATGAGAGCGCTCCCTTCGATGAGTGGATCACCGAAGCGTGAGCCGATCGGGCGCCGCGGGCGAGCGGTTCGTCAGGTGACGACGAGGTCGACCGCGTGCCGTCGCGCCATCCGCTCGACGATCGTCGCGAGCGGTTCGCTGGTCCGGTCGGCCGCGACACGGGCGTAGATCTCGAAACCCGGATGTAGCCGACGAGCCGCTGTGTCACACGCGCAGATTAGCTCGCTTGACCGCCCTTGTTTCCGATAACTATCCGGTAGACGTTGGTGTCGCGTAACTCAAAGCCCATGCGCCGGTACAGGCGATTGGCGGCTTCGCGCGTCGGTCGCGATGTGAGGTCGACCGTGGCGCAACCAAGTTCACGCGCACGATCGATCATCGCCTGCGTCAGCGCTTCACCCACACCCTGCCCGCGGGCCGACTCGTCGACGATCACGTCCTCGATCCACGCACGCATCGCCGTCGGAATCGGGAAAACCGCGAGCGTCGATACCCCGACGATCGTGCCGTTGTCGTCTCGCGCGACGAACTGCGTGATCGCGTCGGACGCGAGCATCGCCTCGACTTCGGCCAGCGACGGCGGAGGGTTCGACTTCGACAACTGCGGAACCAGCGCGACCAACGCGTCGGCGAGCTCGGCCACCGGCCCTTCGAAGACCTCGACCTTCACGACTCGTCAGGTACCGGCTCGGGGGGAGGCGGGCCGACGTAGCGGGCCGACGGCCGGATGATGCGGTTGTCGGCTGCCTGCTCGAGCATGTTGGCGCACCAGCCGATCACGCGGCTCGACGCGAACGTCGGCGTGAACAGGTCGCGCGGCAAACCGGCTTCCTCCATCACGACACCGGCGTAGAACTCGACGTTGGCGTAGAGGTTCCGTCCGGGCTTCAGCTCGTTGAGGACCTCGACGACCGTCCGCTCGACCTGCTCCGCGAAGTCCAGCTTCGCGGCACCGAGCCGCTTGGCGACGTCGTGCAGCAGAGTCGAGCGCGGATCTTCGGTGCGGTACACCGCGTGACCGAACCCCATGATCTTCTCACCGCGTGTCACCGCATCGACCAAGTACGGCCGAGCGTTCTCGGGCGTGCCGATCGCGTCAAGCAGGTCGAGTGCGCGCGACGGCGCGCCACCATGCAGCGGCCCGGACAGCGCGCCGATCGCACCGGCGACCGATGCACCGATGTCGGCTCCCGTCGACACGATCACCCGCGCCGTGAACGTCGACGCGTTGAAGCCGTGGTCGATGGTGGTGATCTGGTACTGCTCGACGGCCCGGCCCTTGTCGGCATCGACCTCCTCGCCGCTGAACATCCACATGTAGTTCGGGCCGTAGCCGAGGTCGTCGCGCGGCTCGATGGGCTCGAGGCCGTTCCGATACCGATACATCGCCATGATGAGCGACGGAACGACCGAGCAGATCTGCAGTGCGTTCTGCCGCCGTTCGGTGGCAGTGATGTCGAGGGTGGGCTTGAAGCCGGAGACCGCGCCGACGAGCGACACCGCGGTGCGCAGACCCTCCATGACCGATGACGATGACCGCGCGATCTGGGGCAGCACTTCGAGCACGGGCTCGGGGATCTGGCGCAGAGGGCGGATCTCGTCGAGGAACGCGTCGCGCTCGGCGCGTGAGGGAAGCCGGCCTTCGAAGAGCAGGTACCACGCGTCTTCGAGCCGTCGCTTGTCGGCCAGCTCGACGGCGTTGTACTGGCGGTAGTGGTAGAAGCCCTCGGTGCCCCGGACGTCGCCGACCGACGTCTCGGCCACGATCACGCCCTTCAGTCCCGCAGGCGCCTCCACCAGCGAAGGGTGCACGACCGGTTGGATCTGCGCGTGCCGCACGATGTCGCGCAACGACACGACGCCGACCAACTTGCCGCCGTCGACCACTGGGATGTGGCGGTACCCGTGCTCGGCCAGGCTGTTGAACGCGTCCTGCACCGACAGATCGGGACCGACGCAGTCGGGGTCCTCGGTCATCCACTCCGACACCTTCGTGCCATCGCTGCTGGCCCCGGAAGCGCCAAAACGCACCAGATCACGTTCGGTCAGGATGCCGATCGGACGATCACCGTCGACGACGACCACCGACCCGACCCGGCGATCGGCCATACGTCCCGCCGCCTCCGAGATGGTTTCGGACGGCACCGCGGTGACCGGAGAGGTACTCATCACTTCCGACACGGTGCGAACGGCTACGCCCTCGGCCATCGAAACCTCCTGTGCGGCTGACGCACCGAGCCTACCGGCCGGGTCGAATCCGGTCCCATTGGCACGACAGAGAACGTTCACCCGCTTTTGACGCGCGCGTTACGTCCGGGTATGACGCTCGACACATCGGTTTCGTACCTTCACCACATGAAACGTGTGCTGACGTGGTTGCAGATGTTGGGCACCACCGGCGCGGTGGCGAACGCAAGGGTGTTGCTGGACGAGCGTGAACGGGAGAAGTGGATCGTCGACGCCCTACTGGTGCGTATGACGGTCACTGAACCCCAGGCTGCGGCCGCCTGATTTCGAGGCTGCCGCCGAGCGTCGTGAACTGATCGGCCGCCTGCCGTAGGAGTGTGTGCGTGCGGGCATCAGGGTCCGACGCACAATCGATCGCCACCCGCCAACGGGACTGCTGGCCCGGGTGCCACCGGGCCAGCTCCCCGTCGGCGATGTAGGCGAGGTAGTTGAAGAGCTTCTCCTGAAGGAGCAGCAACAACTGATCGGAGCCGTCCCACTCGCGCGTCTGCACGACGTGCAGCGTGACGAACCCGTCGTCGTCCATCGTGATCTCGTCGATGGCGCCTGGGTTCAGGATGCCGTCTACGCCCAACGGTGCTCACGACGTGCGGTCAAGAGCCCGCGAGGCGGGAAGCGCCAGCGTCGCCTCGCCTGTCGAACGCAGGCGCAGCCGGAGTGAGACCATGTCACGGTTGGAACGAGGGGTAGTACTCACTGCCGCCACCGATGGCCTTCACGTCGTCGAGCCAGTTGCCCTCGTAGAGCTCGGTCGGGCCTTGCATGAGATCGCTCGGCTCTCCTGGCGCCGTCGCCGCGAGGCTCCACGCCTGCCGTTTGTACGTCCAGTTGCTCGGATCGAGACGGTGGGCTTCGCGCCACCATTTCACGGCGCCGTCCTGGTCGCCGGCGTGATGCAAGT
>JBEEGD010000199.1:0-20915 GCA_041166685.1 Acidimicrobiaceae bacterium
CGCCAATGCACGGTACTTCGGTCACGAGGTGAGGCTTTCCCCGCATCAAGACACGGGCCCCTTCGTCGCCCGCATCGGGCAGAAGGGGCCACACCTCGGCGGCAAGACGCACGGGGGGTCGCCGATCACCTCGAAAAGTGGCGACCGCGATCGGTGTGGTGGTGGCGTCGGCAACCGCTCGCCACGCGTCGGATCCGACCAGCGGTTGATCACCGAGGCCGACGACCACGCTGTCGTGTCCGGCGGCGCGAGCGGCCGCGATGCCCGCCGCGAGTGACGTCGATTGCCCCTCGGCCCACGCGTCGTTGCGCACGTTGACGGCTGGCGGCTCGATGGGAAGTTGAACGGCACCCGTGATGACGTAGGTCGCTTCGAATCCCGCGGCGACGGCGGCATCCACGGCCCATGCCCACAACGGTCGCCCTCGAAACTCGGCAGTCAGCTTGTGCGTGTTGCCGGCGAACCTCGCTCCTTCGCCCGCGGCGAGCACGATCGCCGCGGTCGTCATGTGTGGATAGGGCCTGCGGTGTCGCGCAGCGGGGCAACACCGCTCACGCGGCCGGTGCGCAACGCGATGATCTCCGCACAGATGGCGACCGCGGTCTCTTCGGGCGTGCGGGCGCCGAGATCGAGACCGATCGGCGCCATGACGCGGGCCAGCCCGGCATCATCGACGCCTTCCTCTCGAAGACGTTCGACGCGGGCTGCGTGGGTGCGCCGAGATCCCATCGCGCCCAGGTAACCGACGTCGGTAGCCAGCGCGGTGATGATCGCGGGTACGTCGAACTTCGCATCGTGCGTCAGCACACACACCGCGTCGCGCGGTCCCAACCGAGCGCCGACGCGCTCGAGCAGTCGGTTGGGCCAGTCGACGACGACTTCATCGGCCATCGGGAACCGGCGCTTGGTGGCGAACACCTCTCGCGCATCACAGACCGTGACGTAGTACCCGAGCGCCTTGGCCATCGTGGCCAGCGCTGCCGTGAAATCGACCGCTCCGAAGATGAGCATCTGCGGAGGCGGCGCGAACGACTCGATGAAGACGGCGACGGCGCGCTCACGCGCTTCACCGTGCTCGCCGTAGTGGCGCACGATCGTGACACCGGCCGCCAACTCACCCCGCGCGTCGCGCGTCACGACGCGGTCAAGATCAGGATCGCCCAGAGTGCCGAGGACGTCGTCGTGGTCCGTCGACAACAGCAGCTTGGCGCCGCAATTCGGCCCCTCGATCACCGTGGCGATCGCCACCGGCCGGTTGTCGCGGAGGGCCTCGGCCAGCCGTTCGTAGATCACCAGTCGAGCGGCTCGATGAAGAGGTGGATCGTGCCGCCGCACGTGAGGCCGACCGCGAACGCTTCGTCGTCGCTGTAGCCGAACGTCACCAGCTTGCGCTCACCCGACTCGAGCACCTGCAGCGCCTCGGTGACCACCGCGCCTTCGACGCACCCGCCAGAGACGGATCCCGCCACCTCGCCGTCGTCGCTCACGACCATCGCCGCGCCGGGGTCGCGGGGGCCTGAGCCCTCGACGTCGACCACTCGGGCAATGGCCACGCGTTTCCCGGTGCTGCGCCAGCGATCGATGTCGGCCAGCAGATCCTTCATGCCTGCGCCCCCACGAGGTCGGCGAGCGATTCCAGCGACGCCAACGAGTGGCCTTCGACGAACTCGTCCACGAACGGAAGCGCCGCCGCCATGCCTCGAGCCAGTGGCTCGTAGCCGGCGGTCGCTTTCAACGGATTGACCCACACGATGCGATGGGCGACACGGCGCAAGCGCGCCATTTGCTCGGCGAGCAACGCGGGGTCGTCGCGCTCCCATCCGTCGGAGAGGATCACGACCACAGCGCCGCGGGCTACACCCCGCACGCCCCAGCGATCGTTGAAGGCGCGAAACCCCTCGCCCAGGCGGGTGCCGCCGGACCAGTCCTCGACCGCTGCAGCGGCCCGGGCCATGGCCTCGTCGGGATCGCGCGAGCTGAGCGCCCGCGTGAGTCTCGTGAGGCGAGTGCCGAGCGCGAACGTCTCGACCCGCCGGCCGCTGGCCACGGCCGCGTGCGCGAATCGCAGCAGGGCACGGGTGTACGGATCCATCGAACCGCTCACGTCGACAAGCAGCACCAGCCGCCGAGGGCGGGTGCTCGGTCCGCGACGGGCGAGCTGGACGGGCTCGCCGCCCGCGCGCAGCGAACGCCGAACGGTCGTCCGCACATCGAGGTGCGCGCCCCGCGTGTGACCATGGCGGTGCACTGGGCGGAGCCGGCGCGAGCGACGGAGCGAGCGGGTGAAGCGAAGATCGGCGAGGAGCCGGTGTGTCTCGTCGAGCTCGTCGGAGGAGCAGATGGCGAAGTCCTTCGCTCGCAGCACCTCATGCGCGCTGGCCCGCACGACAAGCGGCGGCGCAGCATCAAACTCGTCATCAGATACCGGTTCGTCGCCCGACTCGTCTTCGACCGCGAGCGTGACCTCCTCGAGCACGGAGGGCTGGTCGTCGTCGGCTGTACGGCCACTCCAAAAGGCGGCGAACACCCGGTCGAAGATCGGAATGGCCTCGACCCGCGACACGAGCGTGGCGCGTCCGACCCAATAGACCGACGACTGCCGCTCGAGTCCGACCTCGGCGAGCGCTTCGGCGAACGTCACCGTCGAGCCGACCGGGACTTCGAGTCCGGCGGCGCGCAACGCGCGCACGAAGCCGACCGCAGCTCGATCAGGCGCCACGCCCCACCGCCTCGGCCACGAGCTCGCCGAGACCTTCGCGGCGCAATCTCTCCTGGTCTTCTCGGTACTTCACGACGGTGCCGAGGGTCGCGGACACCGCTTGCTCGGTCAGCTCGTCGCGCCCGAGGGTGGAGAGCGCGAGCGCCCAGTCGATCGTCTCGGCCACACCGGGCGGCTTGTACAGCCCGCGCTCGCGGATGGCGGCTGAGGCCGCGGCAACATGACGCGCCAATCGTTCGCTCACCTCGGGTACACGGGCGCGCACAATGGCGACCTCGCGGTCGAGGCCAGGATGTTCGACCCAGTGATAGAGGCAGCGCCGCTTCAGCGCGTCGTGAACGTCGCGCGTGCGGTTCGAGGTGATCACTGCGATGGGAGGCACCGCGGCGCGGAAGGTGCCGAGCTCGGGAACCGTCACGGAGTAGTCAGAGAGGATCTCGAGGAGGAAGGCCTCGAACTCGTCGTCGGCGCGATCGACCTCGTCGATCAACAACACCGGCGGAGGCGCGTCGCCACCCGAATCGGTGATGGCCCGCAGAAGGGGCCTTCGTACGAGGAACTTCTCCGAGTACAGCTCGTCCTCGATTGCCACAGTCGCCGTACCTGCGGCCTCCGCCGCGCGCACGTGGAGCAACTGGCGGGCGTAGTCCCACTCGTAGACCGCCTGGCTCACGTCGATGCCTTCGTAGCACTGCAGGCGAACGAGCTCGCCGCCGGTCCAGGCGGCCAGCACTTTGGCGAGCTCGGTCTTGCCCACTCCCGCTTCGCCCTCGAGCAGCAATGGCCGATGCAATCGAAGCGCGAGGAAGACTGCGGTACTCAATCCTTCGTCGGCGAGGTACGTGTGCGCCGCGAGCGCAGCCTGCACCGCCTCAACCGACTCGACATTCACCGGGGCAGCGTACAGTCGCCGCCATGGACCTCGGCATCTCAGGACGCACAGCCGCGGTTGCGGCGGCATCGTCCGGACTCGGACTCGCGTCGGCCGCCGCACTGGCGAACGAAGGAGTGCGCGTCGCCATTTGCGGTCGTGACAAGGGCCGCGTCGACGATGCGACTGCGGTGATCGGACACGATGCGATTGGACTTGTCGCCGACGTGTCGACGCCCGATGGGGCGGCCGGATTTGTTGCTGACGCGACCAATGCCCTCGGAAGCATCGACATCCTCGTGCCCAACGCCGGAGGTCCACCTCAGGGCACGTTCGCGTCGACGCCGGTCGACGCGTATCCCGACGCGCTGAACCTCAACCTGATGTCGGTCGTCGCAATGTGCAAGGCAGCCGTGCCACCGATGCAAGAGCGAGGTTGGGGCCGGGTCGTTGCCATCACCTCGATCTCGGTACGCCAGCCGATCGACACGCTGATCCTGTCGAACACCGCCCGCGCCGGCGCGACCGCGTTCTTGAAGACATTGGCTCTGGAGGTCGCGGCCAGCGGCGTGACCGTCAACTCGGTCCAGCCGGGACGGCACGCGACCAACCGGCTGGTCTCCTTGTACGGGGGCGACCTCCGTGCGGCCGCCGCGGACATCCCCGCACGGATCGTCGGAGACCCCGCCGACTTTGGCGCGATCGTTGCGTTCGTGTGTTCGGAACACAGTCGGTTCCTCACTGGAGCGGCGATCAACGTCGACGGTGGCGCGTACGCAGGCTTGCAGTAGCGCTCGTGAGTCGAGAGGTCGACGTGCCCCCGATGGTGCTGCAGACGGCGCGCTCCCACGGCGCGAGTGGCCGCCGATGGTTGGACGGCCTCAGCGAATTGGTCGTTGGACTCGAGCGCGATTGGGGGGTCATCATCGGCGCGACGCTCGCCGGGGGTACGGCGTCGTATGTCGCGGAGGCCACGACCATGGATGGTTCCGCGGCCGTCGTGAAGATGGCAATGCCGGCCGAGTTCGACGGGCTCGGCGATCTGTCGAACGAGATCACGACGCTGCTACTCGCGAATGGGAACGGCTGCGCCCGCCTGCTCCGTCACGACGAGGACCGTCGCGTGCTGCTGTTGGAGCGACTCGGGCGCAAACTCGAAGACCTGGCGCTGCCCGTCCCGGGTCAGCTCGAGATCATCTGCACGACGCTCGAGCGCCTGTGGAGCTTGGCGCCCGGCACCGCCGAGCTGCCGTCCGGTGCGGAGAAGGGTCGTTGGCTCGCCGAGGACATCGCTCGGTCGTGGGAGGACCAGCATCGACCGTGTTCTGCTCGAGTGATCGACCGTGCCATCTCATTCACGGAGAACCGGATCGCGCGGTTCGACCCGAGCTGTGCCGTCCTCGTTCATGGCGACGCCCACGGCTGGAACACGCTCGAGGAGAGCGTGGGCTCGTCTCGCTTCAAGTTCGTCGACCCCGACGGCCTGATCGCGGAACGCGAGTACGACCTCGCCATACCGATGCGCGAGTTCAACGACGAGTTGCTCGCCGGCGACCCGCTCGCGATCGGGCAAGCGCGCTGTCGGCGGCTCAGCCAACGAACCGGCACGGATGCGGACGCGATCTGGGAGTGGGGTTTCATCGAGCGCGTCTCGACCGGACTCCTGCTGAAGAAGGAAGGCCACGAGCAACTCGCGAACGACTTCCTGCACATCGCCGAGCTCTGGGCAGCGGGTTAGGCGGTGGCTTGGACGTCGCGAGATCGGAGTTGGGGGGAACGGTTGGCGACGCGGCGGTAGATGTCGGTGACGATCCCGGCGCCAAGGCCCAGCGCGAGCGCGGCGAGGCCCCAGCCGGTGCCTGAGAGGTTCCAGCCGATCGCGTTGTCGAGTGATGCGGCGCCCGGGCCCGTGAACGCGACGGCGGCGGCCGCGGTACCGATGACCAAGGTGTACTCGTAGCCGCCTTCCGTGACCCAGGGACCGTTCTTGGCGTGGACGGACATCGTCGCGTTGAACATCGTGCCGATGATCGCGGCCGCCGCCAGCGGAGTGAACAGCCCGAGCGCGAACAACAGGCCACCGCAGAACTCACTCAGGCCCGCGACCGCGGCAAACCGCTTGCCGGGCTTGTAGCCGAGGCTGTGCAAAAACCCCCCGGTTCCTTCGAGGCCGTGGCCTCCGAACCAACCGAACAGCTTTTGCGAGCCATGACCTGCGAGCAGCAGGCCGACCACGATGCGCAACAGAAAAACGCCAGTGTCCATGGGGTTCGCATACCCGCTCGTCACGGAACTAGTCGCTGCAGTCCCCTCACGGCGAACCACCCAAGGGCGGCCACCGAGCCCACGATCGCCAGCAGCCCGCCGAACGTGTTGTGCCACGACAGCCCGAACTGGTCCGGCAGCAGCCCCTCTCGGGCCAAGCGCAAGATGTTGCTCACCGGATTGATCTGTGCCACCGGTTTGACCCAGCCGACCATCTTGCCGATCGGTACCTGCGCGGCGGACAGGAAGGTCGCCGTGAAGATGCCGACCTGGACCAGCGCGAGCGATCGCTGGGACTTGAAACGGAAGGCGATGCCGAGGCCCCACAAGCAGGCGATCGCCGCGGCGCCCTCGAGCGCGACGAGCAGCGTGACGACCCCGAGCACGCCCCCCGCGAGGCGCGCGCCGCCGGCATACGCAACCGCGCCAACCACCACGAACGGGATGAGCGCCCGTAGCAACGCGGAGAGCACTGGCCCGGTCAGCAACGTGCGGCGCGGCGCGGGGGCGAGAAGGAGGCGGTCGTAGAAGCCGCCCTCGAGATCACGCGCGACAGAGAAGGTCGCGCCCATGCCGGCGAACGCCGCGCCTTGGATCATCGAGTACGGCGCCACCCAGTTGAGGATGTTGTCGGTCGGCACGATGTGGAACTTCGTGAGCGAGCTGAACGAGCCGCTGAAGGCGAGCAGGAAGAACAGCGGCATCACCAACACCGGCACGAACGCTCCGGGCACTCGGAACACGTTGACGATGCTGCGCATCGCGAGCGCGAGCGAGATCCGCCAGGCCGATCCGCGGTGTTCAACGGTTTGCATCACGCCGCCCGCAGCCGCCGGCGAAGTTGGCTCGAAGCCAGCGTGAGTGCGAACACGGCCAGTCCACCGGCGACGGCGATTGCCTTCAGCGCTTCTGTCGCGTCGAACCCGACGATCACCTGGTAACGCATGCCGTCGACCATCCACGTGATCGGGTTGTGTTGTGCGACCGACCGGTACCAGCCGCTCATGCGCTCGGTCGGGAAGAACGCCGATGAGACGAAGATGGCGATGAAGACGAGCGGAAACGAGTTCTGCACGGCCTCCGCCGATCCGGTGCGCAAACCGGCAGCCGCCGCCAGCCCTCCGATTCCGAGCGCCAGGAGCATGGCGGTGACGAGGAGCACGAGCAGTCCGGCGAAGCCGGCACGGACGTGAACGCCGGCTGCGAGAAAGATCCCAACGAACACGAAGACCTGCACCACACCCATCGCGATCGAACCCGCCAACCGCCCGATGAGGATGGCCGGTCGCGGCACGGGCGACGCCAGCAGCCGTTCGAAGAATCCGTTCTCGATGTCGAGGGCGAGATCGGCGCCGCCGGACACGCCGCCGAACAACACGCCTTGCACGATCGTCGCGGCCATCACGAATTGAAAGAACGAGTCGGGTACCGGAGATGGGAAGAACTTCACCGCACCCGACAGCGTGGAGTTCTGCACCGCCGCGATGAGCAACGGGAACAGCATCCCGGGCAAGAACACCGTCGGTTGACGGAACAGCCCGACGATCGAACGGCGGGCGAGCCCGAGCGTCGCAGTCATGCCGACGCGGCGCCTTCCAACCGGTAACCGGTGGCGTCCGCGAACACATCGTCGAGCGTGGGCGCGTCGAGCTCGAGGTGGCGGATCTCGACCCCTGCCTCGTCGAGCGCGCGAACAACTGCGGTCATCTCCGAGGGCCCGCCCTCCAACCCGATAGCGAGGACGCCGTGGCGAGCAACCCGCTCCTCGCCGAAACGAGCGAGCGCCTGCTTGGCTGCAGCCTCCTGTTCTGGCGCAACTTCGAGCTTGAGCGTGGGCGCCCCGACTGCCGCCTTGAGGTCGCTCGGCCGCCCCTCGCGCACGATGCGACCGTGGTCGATGATCGCAATGCGACCGGCGAGCTCGTCGGCCTCCTCGAGGTACTGCGTCGTGAGGAAGACGGTCGTGCCCTCGCGGTTGAGGTTGCGCACCTCGTCCCACAGGTTGAGCCGGCTCGTGGGATCGAGACCCGTCGTGGGCTCGTCGAGGAACAGCACCGCCGGTTGGTGGATCAATGACATCGCGAGGTCGAGGCGGCGGCGCATTCCTCCCGAGTACGTGCCCACCCGCCGCCTGGCCGCGGCGGTCAACCCGACGCGCTCGAGCAACTCGTCCGAGCGTTGCTCGGCCGCGGCGCGCGGGATGCCATGCAGGACGGCCTGCAACCGCATCAACTCCGTGCCGGTCATCAGGGGATCGATCGCCGCGTCCTGAAGCGCAACGCCGATCGAACGACGCACCATCGCGGCATCCTTGACGACGTCGTACCCGGCAACGCGCGCTCGGCCGCCCGTGGGCTTCAACAATGTCGTGAGCATCCGCACGGTGGTGGACTTCCCGGCACCATTCGGACCGAGGAACCCGAAGATCTCACCGTCGCCGACGACGATGTCGACCCCCTCGACGGCATGGACGTCGCCGAACGTGCGGACGAGCGCCTCCGCCTCGATCGGGTTCGTCACGTCACCATCACGAACTTGGGGTGCGAAGCGTGGCTATGACCCCGCCTGCCACCCCGAGTTCGAAGGGGGTGGGCATCACGCGTGGGCAGCTTGGAGCGCCCGCCACACTCGCTCGGGCGTGGTCGGGATGTCCACGTGGCGGACACCCAGATGGGCGAGCGCGTCGCAGACCGCGCTCTGCACGGCGGGTGTCGATCCGATGGTGCCCGACTCGCCGATGCCCTTCGCCCCGAGAGGGTTCATCGGCGTCGGCGTCTCCATCGTGATGAGCTCGAAATCGGGCAACTCGGTGGCCGAGATGATCCCGTAGTCGGCGAAGTTGGACGTGATTGGGTTGCCGTCGACGTCGAACCGCACCTCTTCGAGTAGTGCTTGTGCCGCGCCTTGGCCGATACCTCCGTGACGCTGGCCCTCGACCAGCAGCGGATTGATCACGCGACCGGCGTCGTCGACGGTGAGCATTCGCCGCAATACGACGTGGCCAGTCTCCGTGTCGACATCGACGATCGCGACGTGGCAGCCGAACGGGAACGTGGTCGACTCGGCTTGGAAGTCGACAACCCCGCAGATGCCCGTGCCGTCAGACTTCTCGGCAGCGGCTGTGGCGACCTCGGCCCACGTGCGCGCAACCGCGGGCGTGCCGGTCACGTGGAACTGACCGGACACGGTGTCGAGCACAACGTCGTCAGCGCTCGCTTCGAGCAACTCGGCCGCGAGATTGCGGGCCTCGTCGACGGCTTGCTCCGACGCGCGCAACACTGCCGACCCTCCCAGTTGCAACGAGCGCGAGCCCATGGTGCCCTCGCCCTTCTCGACGAGGTCGGTGTCGCCCCACACGAGCGTCACCTTGTCCATCGGGATGCCGGTGGCGTCTTGCACGATCATGGCGAACGCCGTGGCATGGCCCTGCCCGTGCGGCGACGAGCCGGTGTACACGGTCGCGCTGCCGTCGGGGCGCACCTCGATGCGGGCGTGCTCGGATCCGGGAGTGGGTCCAGCGGTCACTTCGACGTACACCGACACGCCGATGCCCATCGCGATCGGATCGCCCGCATCACGACGTCGCTTCTGCTCAGCGCGCAGCTCGTCGTATCCGGCCGACTTCAACGCGAGGTCGAGCGCACCCACATAGTCACCGTTGTCGTATGCGGTGCCGACTTGCGTCATCATCGGCTCGTTGAAGGGGGGCACCAGGTTGCGCCGGCGCACCTCAACCGCGTCCATGCCGATCTCGGCGGCGAAGAGATCCATCGCTCGCTCGATGGCGGCCGCAGCCTCGGGACGACCCGCACCCCGATACGCGCCAGTCGGTGTCGTGTTCGTGGCGACGGAGTTGCTGTTGCACTCGACTTTCGGGATCGCGTACACGCCGGGCGCCATCATGCGCGTGAGGAACGGAAGGATCGCCCCGATCGCGGGATACGCACCGGCGTCCTGCAACACGGTCAGGCGATAGGCCTCGACCTTGCCATCGCGCGAGCCACCGATCTCGATCGTCTGGATCTGCCCACGGCCGTGGACCATGCCGACCATGTTCTCGCTGCGCGTCTCGTGCCACCGTGCCGGCCGGCCAAGCTTCCGCGCGACCCAGCACACCATGACTTCCTCTGCTCCGGCGCCGGTCTTCGCTCCGAAGCCGCCACCCACGTCGGGCGTCGCGACGCGGATGTGGTCGTTCTCGAGACCGAAGATGCCGGCGACGCCATCGCGCACCCCATGGGCATGTTGTGTGGACAACCAGAGATTGAGCTTGCCGTTCGCCTCCCACACCGCGGCGGCCCCCCGCACCTCGAGCGGGGCGGCGTTGACTCGGGGATTCATCACCTTCTCGGTCACGACGACTTCACAGCCATCGAACAAGTCGTCGGAGTGGCCGATCATGAGCTCGAACGCGGAGTTGGTCCCCGCCTCCTCGAACAGCAGCACCTCGTTGCGAACGGACTCTTCGGGATCCACGACAACGGGCAGCGGTTCGTAGTCGACGATCACCAGCTCGGCGGCGTCGGCCCCTTGCTCGGGCCGATCGCTGACGATCGCGGCGATCGGCTCGCCGACGAACCGGACGCGTCCGTCGGCCAACGCGGGCCGCGCCATGAGGGGATTGAGCATGAAGATCGCCATCGGCAGCGGGCCGATGTCGAGATCTGCGTGGGTGTACACCGCGCGCACGCCCGGTGCGCTCGCGGCCTCGGTCACGTCGACGGTGATCGTGCCGTGGGCCAGCGTCGAGCGGACGAACGTGACGTACAACGCGCCGTCGAGCAACGGATCGCGGAGGTCCGCCATATACGTTCCGCCCGCGGTGAGAAACCGCGGATCTTCAACGCGCGTGACACGGGTGCCGAGAATGCTCATCGGCGGCGACACTATCTACTTCGTCGCCGAACCACCGGGGTCGAGTTTGCGCGCGAGGGCGGTGAAGGGCCACACCGGTGGGACGGCGACCCGGGCTGGCGGCGCCGGGAGGATGGCGTATGCCTCTTCGCCGGGGCGTACGAGGTTGTAGCGCTCGCGCGCCAGCGTCTCGATCTTGGCGTCGGTGTTGAGGTCCGTCGCTTCTTGGTCGAGTTTGCCGTTCTCGGTTTGCAAGACATCGAGTTGGTGCTGCGCCTTGTTCAACGCGGATCGTTGCGCGAAGTAGGTCCGCGTCGGGTATACGCCGATGAACAACACGCCGACGACGGTCACCGACGCGAGCAGGATCCACAGCAGCTTGCGCCGGGGGGTGCGCATGGTGAGCGCGGCCGCCGTCATGAGCCGTCCGTTCGGCGTGGGGCCAGGGCGGCCTTGCCGAGAAAGGCGGCCGACTCGCCGAGCAATTCCTCGATACGCAACAACTGGTTGTACTTCGCCACGCGCTCGGAACGCGCCGGCGCACCCGTTTTGATCTGTCCACAGTCGGTGGCGACCGCGAGATCGGCGATCGTGGTGTCTTCCGTGTCGCCGGAGCGATGGGACATCACCGCGGTGTACGCAGCGGAACGGGCGAGGCTCATGGTGTCGAGCGTCTCGGTCAACGTTCCGATCTGGTTGACCTTCACGAGGATCGAGTTGGCGACACCACTGGCGATACCGCGCGACAACCGTTCGGAGTTCGTGACGAACAGGTCGTCACCGACGAGTTGGATCCGCTGGCCGAGGAGGCCCGTGAGCGCGGCCCAGCCATCCCAGTCCTCCTCTGCCATGCCATCCTCGATCGAAACGATCGGATACCGATCGACGAGATCGGCAAGGTACGCGGCCATGTCGGCCGGGCTGAGCACGCGGCCCCCCTCACCGGCAAGCACATACGCGTTGCGGTCGACGTCGAAGAACTCGGACGACGCGGGGTCGAGCGCGATCGCGATGTCGTCGCCTGGCACGAAACCCGCCGCCTCGATGGCCTGCACGAGGACTTGCACCGCTTCCTCATTCGAGCCGAGGTCGGGAGCGAAGCCGCCCTCGTCGCCGACGGCCGTGGACAGCCCGCGATCGTGCAGCAGGCCCTTCAACACGTGGTACGTCTGGACACCCCAACGCAGGCCCTCGGAGTACGACGCCGCGCCGACGGGCATGATCATGAATTCCTGCAGGTCGACGTTGTTGTCCGCGTGGGCGCCGCCGTTGATGACGTTCATCATCGGCACCGGCAACACGTGCGCATTGGTGCCACCGACATAGCGGAACAACGGAAGTTCGAGCTCGTCCGCCGCGGCTTTCGCGACGGCCAGCGACACGCCGAGGATGGCGTTGGCCCCGAGCCGGCTCTTGTTGTCAGTGCCGTCGAGGTCGATCATCGCGAGGTCGACGCCGCGCTGGTCGATGGCCTCGAGGCCGATCACGACGCTGGCGATCTCGCCGGCTACATGCTCGACCGCGCCCGAGACGCCTTTACCTCCGAAGCGGGCGCCGCCGTCGCGCAGTTCCACCGCCTCGAACCGTCCTGTCGATGCGCCCGACGGCACGATGGCCCGCCCGCGAGCACCGGACTCGAGGAACACCTCGACCTCGACCGTCGGGTTGCCCCGAGTGTCGAGGACCTCACGCCCCAAGATGTGCTCGATAGTGGACATAACTGGGCGAACCCGCTTCTGGAATGTGCGTGTTGCTGCTGTGGAGAGTGTTGGCAACGTTACTCCTGTTGCCATCGATGGTGCGGGCAGTAGGGCGTGTCGTACCCTGAGTGGCAATGCCTGTGCGGGTGGGGCGCGACACCGTCAAACGGCTGAAGGACGCCGGTGACAGCTTCGCGCTCCAAGTGAGAAAACCGTCGGATGTCACTGCGGCGATCAGCGCACTCAGGCTCGCCCGGGTCGATGTGCTCGGGCTCGCAGCCCGCACCCGCGCACCCGGTGCCGGCGAACCCGCCAACCCGAGTCCCCCAACCGTGTCGCCGGTCGTCAACGCGCCGAACGGACCGCTGTTCGTCGTCGAGCACCTCGCGGCGGATGCCGACCTACTGCGATCGATCCCCCGCGTCATCGCCCGCCGCCTCGAGAAGGCAGGCGTCGAGTCGGCCACGATCGATGCGCCGCTTCGAGGCGGCCCGCTCGACGCCCTCGACTCGACTCGCAACGCGGTGGTGTTGCGGCTCTTCCCTCGCCCGCGCGCCGGAGCGGCCTTGCCCGCCGACTGGCTCGACATCGCCTGCGAATGGGTCACGGGCGACTTGATGGACGACGAGCTCGTTCGATTGCGGATCCTTGGGGTGGAGTACGACGTACTCACGGCCGACCTGCCGGCGACCGTGCACGAGTGCGCGGTGAACAAGGCGTGGTGCGATGCCGTCAACGGCGATCTCGACGACCGACTGCGCGTCGCCAGCGTCACGTTTGGGCGGCTCCCGCATCTCGCGCTCGCGGCCGGCGGGCCGGATGTCGAAGCGCACGGGCTCGTAGCTCGCTTCCGTCTGCTGCAAGAGGTGGCGCGCGAGCTCGCGGCCGACGTCGCGTACGGATGCATCGACTTCGAGCCGTCGTTCGAGGGTCTGGCCCTCGGGTTGAGCCCTTCCGGCTGGCAGGCCCAAGGCGGGGCGCCGCCGAACCTCATCGCTCGCGAGCTGGTCGACCAGCACGTACCGGATGCGTACCCCTATCAAGTGCTCGGCCCCGGTCACCTCTTGCGTCTGTCGGCGAACGACGTCACGTACGAGGGCCTGAACGACGGTCACATCGAGGTTTCACTCGGCGACCCCGCCTCGTGGCTGCCGGGCACAGCCGAGCGCGATGACGCGCGAGCGCAGGGATGGGACGCGCTCGATGGATGTCTCGTGTTCGCCGATGAGGCCGCCGCGCTGATCGCGGCGCGCAACGATCGTTCCTCGGTCGTCGATGTCGCCGCCGCCGAGCGCGACACCCGGTGGCTCGACTCGGTTCCCGACCTCGACGCCATCAACCTCGAGCGCTGGGCACACCATCAACGCGGAACGAACCTCAGCTTGCTCGAGCTCGTGAGTTGGCTCAATCACGAGCCTCACGGCGATGCCCCGAGGTGCGTGTCGCCCGTTCTGGCAACGTTCGCTCGATGGTTGGCCGCCGGATTCGACGACGCCGATCGACAAGCCTTGAAAGCGATTGCGCCCCGCCTCGTCGGCACCGGTCCCACAACGCCGGACGAAGAGCGGGCCCGTCGTTGGCGCGCCACCGAGTGGTTGGTCCGCGTGCAGGCTCCTGCGTGGCTGCGGGCGGCCGGGATGCTCGAGGCGGCCAACCGACTCGAATCCTTTGGCCGCCTCACTGACGACCTCGAACTCGTGCGTGCGGTGGACGTGCTCGGCACTGCGATCACGATTGCCAGCCGCCGCATCGACATCACCGCATCGATCGTGAGCGAAGGGGAACTCAGCGGCGCGGTTCCCGACGAGGCAATCGTGTGGGACGCGTGGGAGCAAGTCACCGAAACCACCGGCTACGTCGCGGCCTCTGAAGCGGCAACTCAGGGCGCACCAGCCGAGCTCACCTACGCCACTGACCTACGGGTGATCGAGTGCTCGCGCGACCCGCGTGCCCGGGACGAGCTCGAGCTCGCCCGCCAGTCGGTTGGCGACACGGCGTGGACCACGGCCCTGCACGCCGTCGCCGGCGAGGCGTGGGAACAGGGTTGGAAGGCCGCGGATTCAGCGGCGCGGGAGCTGTCCGGGTTCACCGTGCGCGTCGAGATGGGTCGGATCGCGAAGACGATCTTCGCCCGACGCGACGCGTATGACGAAGGGCCCGAGTCCGCGCTCGAGGCTGCTGATCAAGCGGCGCGTGACTCGCTCACCCGTTCCGCGCTGGCGGGAGGCGCTCACAATGACGAACATCCATGGGACGCGGCGCGCAACGCCGCACGCGCGTCCAGCGGCGGCAAGGAGTGGTCGGTGGTGAGCGACGAAGCCCGGCGCGCCGTCGGTGAGGATGCGTGGGCGCAAGGGATGGCCGATGCTCGAGCGCTCGTGACCGACCTGTTGACCGACGCCCCGGACACCGTCGCTCGCGTGGTCGTTGCGGCGGTCGCGCGCGAGGCATCGAGTGCGGCCGCCCGAGGAGTGGCCCTGCGAGCCGCGGCGGTTGCCAGGGCGCAGGGCGGTGACCACGACGAGACCGAAGCCGCGGCTCACGAAGCGTTGCAACGCATTGCCATTGGCCTTCAAGCGGATGCCTTGCTTCTCCTTGATCATCTGATCGACATCGAGGTGCCCAGCCCCTTACTTCTCGAGCGCGCGAGCCCGATCGCGTAGCTCTCCGGCCGCGGCCCGCAGCGCCGCTTCCGGGTCGACGTCGAGGGCCCGAGCGGCGGCGACAACCGCGAGCAACGCGCGACCGATGTCGTCGGCCGTCGGCATCGGCGACGGCACGTCCACTTCGAGGCCGAGCGTCCGCGCCTTGCGCACGACTTTGTGCGCGTACAGCAGCGATGGCAACGACGTCGGGATGCCGTCGAAGATGCTCTCGCGCCCCTTCTCGTCCTTTTTGATCTGCTCCCAGTTCCGCATCACGGCCGAGGAATCGTCAGCCTGAACGTCGCTGAACACATGCGGGTGACGAGTGACGAGCTTGTCGTGGATGCCCCGCGCGACGTCCGCCAACGTGAACGCGCCCTGCTCCCCGGCGAGGGTGGAGTGAAAGCAGATCTGAAACAGGAGATCGCCGAGCTCCTCCTCGAGATGGTCGTATCCCTCGCCGGTCTCAGTGTCGAGGTGCTCGATGGCCTCCAACACTTCGTACGTCTCCTCGAGCAGGTGGCGGGTGAGCGTCGCGTGGGTCTGCTCGCGGTCCCATGGGCAGCGCTCGCGGAGCACGTGCACCAACTCGTCGAACCGGGCGACCTCGGAGGCAACTGCGGGCGCAACCGTGTCGATCCACAACGACGTCAGGTGGTCGGGGTGAACGGCACGGTCGAGCTCGTCACGCTCGACCGGGAACATGGCCTCGTCGGGCGCACCGAGGCGCTGCAGGACGACGATCGGCGGCCCGTCGAGGTCGAGCGCCAGCTTCACGTCGGAGAGCACAGCCGCGCTGTCGCACTGAGCGACGAGGAGCGGACCACGCTCACCGGCGGCCTCGCTCGCGAACCGATGGCCGTCGACGATGCGGGCACCAGTGTCGACAGGGTCGACGCCAAGCCGCGTCCACGCGAGATCCGCGAACGACAGCGCGGGCACGACATCGAGTTCGACGCGGCCGGCTTTCGCCTCCGCCCGCAGCAGCGCGACCGTGCGCTCGGCGACGGCGGGAGATCCGGGAACCGCATAGAGCACCTCGCCGTGCGTCTCCGCGGCTTGCACGAGACGATCGACGATCGCGCGATACACGTCGTCGAGCGACGCCTCGCGCTCATAGACGAGATCGAAGGCCTCGGCGGGTTCCACCATCGCAGCCGCGGGATGGCGAGTCGTCCGGATGAACCGAACGTCGACCCGCTCGATCGCGGCGGCGGTCGCCGCCGTCACTAACTCGGGTCCGGAGGGACCCAGGCCGACGACGGTGACCCGGGGGGTCACGGCGTGTCGGACGAGCTCGACGAGGCTGCGGCCGGAGGACTGGTCGTGGTGGTGAGGTCGAGCGTCGGGGGATTGATGCGGAAGGTCGCCGGATCGAACGTGCCGTAGAGAGCGTCGACCGTGACCTTCGAGTCGGCGCGCGCTTGGCGCAGCCACGTGCTGAAGGCTTGACCGGACGTCGTGGTGGCCAGCTCCTCGGCCTGGCTCCGCACTTCGTCGAGTGGCGCAAGCTGACGATCGGTGATCTTCACGATGCTGACGCCGCTCTGCCCCGGCAACGGCTCGAGCACGTCACCCGGCTTTGCCGCGCTCAAGAGGCTGGCCACCGTCGCGTTGAATGCCGATGGGAGACGGCAACCGATGGCTCCGTCGGTCGCTTTCGATGTCGCGTCGACCGAGAACTGTCGAACCAACCCGGCGAAATCTGCACCGCCACGGGCCAGGGTGACGATCCCATCCGCTTGCGTCGCATCGTTGAGGGCAATCAGCGACACGCAGATCTTGGTGAAGTCGTCAGGATGGGCGCGGTAGTACGCCTCCGCGTCGACGGCCTTGCCGCACTGTTGGCCGGCCAGTGCGCTTTCGAGGACGATCACGTCCGCGTTCCGCTCGACGAGGAGGTCTTGGTACCGCGTGGGGAACTTGTTGAAGAGCTGCTCCCCCTTTGCGGCGTTGCTCTGCCCGAGATTGAGTTGCGCGTCGTTTCTCGCTTCGTTCCGGCAGGCGTCGTCGATGGTGAGATGACGCTTCTTCACCTCGGCGTGGATCAGCGAGTAGTCCAACTGCCGCAGCAGGACCTGCGACACGAAGGCCGCGTCGAACGAGCCGGGCGTGGAGCCGAGAACGGTGACGCCTCCCGTCGGCGAGTTTGATTGCAACGAATCGATGTAGTCGCGGTTGGAGGAAATCGCGTTGAGCTCGTCGACCAGGTCGTGGGTCGAGATGGCGGTGCCGTTCGCCGACGCGGCGGGCGCACTGGACGTCCGGGAGCATGCCGCAGCGAGCGCGAACGTGCACAGAATCAGAGCAGCGAGGCGTCTCACGAGCCGCCGAGGTTAGAGGCTGGACTGCCGTCACCGGAATCGGGGGGCACCAGATCCCGCAAGAACGCAAGGAGGCCCTCCACGAGCTCGCCGGTCCTGCGCACGGGCAGCTGGACCTGCTTGGCCTCGGCCTTGTACACCGATTCCTTGAACAGCCGACCGAGGCGCACTTCCTGGCTGATCTTCAGCTCGAGCGGGCTGAGCCGCACGATGTAGGCCGGTCCCCCGAACCCCGGTCCCTTGCTGACATTGATCTCGCGGATGCCAGTGCGCACGCACTCGGCCCGCAGCCGGCCGACGTCGAGCAACGCGGCCGCCGCCGGCGGCACCGGTCCATAACGGTCCTCCCACTCGGCCCGGATGTCGTCCACTTCGGCCGGAGTGGTCACCGCCGCCAGCCGGCGGTAGGCCTCGAGGCGGAGATCCTCGCGGGCCACGTAGTCCTTCGGAAGGTTGGCGTCGATCGGGAGATCGAGTTTGATCTCAGCCGGCTCGCGGCGGGGCTCGCCCTTCAGCTCGGCCACCGCCTCATTGACCATCTGGCAGTACAGGTCGTAGCCGACCGCGGCGATGTGGCCCGATTGGCCAGTGCCCAGCAAGTTGCCGGCACCGCGGATCTCGAGATCGCGCATGGCGATCTTGAAGCCACTGCCGAGCTCGGTCGTCTCGCCGATCGTCTTCAACCGTTCGTAGGCCTCCTCGGAAAGCGACGACTCGGGCGGATAGAAGAGGTACGCGTAGGCGCGCATCCCCGAGCGACCGACGCGGCCGCGCAACTGGTGGAGCTGGCCGAGGCCAAGGCGGTCGGCTCGATCGACGACGAGCGTGTTCACCGTCGGCATGTCGATGCCCGACTCGATGATCGTCGTACAGACCAGCACGTCGTACTCGCCTTCCCAGAAGTCGATGACCACGCGCTCGAGCGATCCTTCGTCCATCTGCCCGTGCGCAACCGCGACACGTGCCTCGGGCACGAGTTCGCGGATGGCCGCCGCCGTGTGCTCGATGTCCATCACGCGGTTGTGCACGAAGAACACCTGACCTTCACGCAACAACTCGCGGCGAATGGCTTCGCCCACCGCACGTTCGTCGTAGCCACCGACGTAGGTGAGGATCGGCTGTCGCTCCGCGGGCGGCGTGTTGAGCAGCGTGAGATCTCGAATGCCCGTGAGGCTCATCTCCAACGTGCGCGGGATCGGGGTGGCCGTGAGCGTGAGCACGTCGATGTCGGTCTTGAACTCCTTGATGCGTTCCTTGTGGCTCACGCCGAAGCGCTGCTCTTCGTCGACGACGAGGAGGCCGAGGTTCTTGAAGGTGATGTCGTCGGAAAGCAGGCGATGGGTGCCGATCACGACGTCGACACTCCCATCGGCCAGGCCCTTCACCACCTTCGCGGCCTGCTTCGGCGTGAGGAAGCGCGACAGCACCTCCACTCGCACGGGATAGCCGGAGAGTCGATCAGCGAACGTCTGCCCGTGCTGTTGTGCGAGCAGCGTCGTGGGCACGAGCACCGCCGTTTGCTTGCCGTCCTGCACTGCCTTGAACACGGCGCGGATCGCGACTTCCGTTTTTCCGAAGCCCACATCGCCGCAGACGAGACGGTCCATCGGCGTGGCGTGCTCCATGTCGGCTTTCACATCGGCGATTGCCTTCAGCTGGTCGGGAGTTTCTTGATAGGGGAAGCTGTCCTCCAGCTCGTGTTGCCAGGGCGTGTCGGCCGCGTACGCGTGGCCCGAGCTGTGCACGCGGGTTTGGTACAGCACGACGAGTTCCTGCGCGATCTGGGTGACCTCGGCCTTGACACGGGCCTTGGTCTTGGCCCAGTCGCCTCCGCCCAGACGGCTCAGCGTCGGCTGATCGCCACCGGTGTAGTGCCGCACGGTGTCGATCTGGTCGGACGGCACATAGAGCTTGTCGTCGCCTCGGTACTCGAGCAGCAGGTAGTCGCGTTCGACGCCGCTGATGGCGCGCTTCACCATCCCGCCGAACTTCGCGACACCGTGTTGGTGGTGCACCACGTAGTCGCCGGGCGCCAGATCGTCGAAGAACTTCGCGGCGTCGGTGCGACGGGGGCGCGCCTGGCGATGGGCGCGGCGGCGTCCGCTGAGATCGGCTTCGGCGAGTACCGCGAGCTTGATGGCCGGGAGGATGAAGCCGCGCTCGAGCGGCGCGACCTCGAGCTCGGGTTTGAGGCCGTGCTCGTCGAGCAGCCGTTGAACACGCGTCGCCGAACCTTCGCCGTCGACTCCGACGACGATGCGATACCCCTGCTGGCGGAGGTTGGCGAGCTGGCTCATGATCCGGTCGCCGTTCCCGACGACGGGATCCCAGCCCATCGCCTGGACGGTGGTGACGCTCGGGCCCTCGGGCGCGACGGTCATCGTCCATGCCGCCGCGTCGGTGTGCGCGAGCAGTCTGTCGAACGCCAGGTGCAGGCTCGGGAACGCGCTGCCGTGCGCCTCGGCCCCCCACGTCTTCGCGAGGGTGCGGGCCAAGTCGGCTTCCTCGGCGAGGATGTCGGCGGCGCGATCGCGGAGCCGTTTCGGCTCGACGAGGATGATCTGCGCGTCGCTCGGCAGGAGATCGAAGAGCACGTGCTCGCGGTCGACGAGCCACGGCAACCACGACTCCATGCCGTCGAAGGCGAGCCCCTCGGCCAAGCGCTCCCATTGCTCACGGCCCCAAGGCTCACGGCCGACGAGCCGGTCGGCGCGCTCGCGCACCTCGTCGGTGGGCAACAGCTCGCGGCACGGAAACACGACCACGCGCTCGAGCGGGCTGGTCGAACGCTGGTCGTGGACCGAGAACTCGCTGAGACGATCGACCTCGTCGCCCCAGAGGTCGATACGCACGGGGGCATCCGCCGTCGACGGGAAGACGTCGACGATCGAACCTCGCACCGCGACCTCGCCGCGATGCTCAACCTGGTCCTCGCGTCGATAACCGACGTTCACGAGACTGCTGACCAACTCGTCGCGGTCGCGGCGCTGACCGATCTCGATCTCGACGGGCTCGACCTTCTCGACATCGGGGCCGAGGCGTTGCACGAGCGCACGGATCGGCGCGATGACCACGTCGGGAGCACGGTCGGGTTCGAGCAGCCGCCAGATGGTGCGCAAGCGGCGGCCCATCGTCTCGACGCCGGGGCTCACCCGCTCGAAGGGCAGGGTCTCCCAGGCGGGGAACAGCTCGACACGGTCGGGCCCGAGGAAGGCAGCCAGGTCGTGGGCGAGTCGTTCTCCGTCGGCGGTCGTGGGGACGGCGACGAGGTACGGCCGGCGAGCAGTGGTCTCCACGAGGCCGGCGATCGTGAACGCACGAGCGGGCTCGGGTACGGCGATGAGCGCGTTCGTCCGCCCCCGAACTTCCAAAAGGGCGGGGTCGTCACGCAGCAGCTTCGGGAGATCACGCAAACTCATCGACAGCCGGACAACCCTACCGGCGCATCCTCGGATTCGCCGCCTCGGCTAGAAACGGCACCGTGCTGTCGCGCCGAACGTTTCTCACCGGACTCGGCGCGGGAGCCGCCACGATCGC
>JBEEGD010000200.1:0-3456 GCA_041166685.1 Acidimicrobiaceae bacterium
GCACGCTCAAACGATCCGGGTTCGATCCCACCGCCGGGTTGGCCAGCGTCGAGATGCGCAATGTCTTGTCCGCATAGGCGTGCAGTAGTTGCGCTTGGGCGCGCACCCCTTGCTTCGGCGTGGCGAAGTCGTAGCCGGTTGGGCACGAGTCGCACGCGCCGATGCCGGCGAAGTTGTTGTGCGTCGTCAGCGGCGACGTGAATGCTCCCGTCTCGATCACCGACTGCGCGAACGCAACATCGCCGCGCACCTGCTCGGCCTTGCCTTCGTCGAGGTAGTAGCCGACCAACGTGGCCAGGTCGACGCGGCCGGCGTAGCCAACGATGCCTTTCGCGTTGTACCAACCGATCACCTCGTCGGCGGTCAGGACGGCATCGCCCAGCACGGTCGGCGAGACGTCTTTCGCGTTCGTCAATCGCCGCGCGTCACTCACGGCCAGCACCGCTTCGTCGGAGGCCGCCCGCGCGGCGTCACGCGCCGTCTGGGCCTGCGTGCGCTTCGCCGCGAAGTCGGCCAGTGTTCGCTCGGCCGACCGCAGGCGATCCTCGGCCGCGCGCAACTGCGCTTGGTCGTGGTCGACGGCGCGGCCCGTCAGGAGGCGAGCCGACTCGGCCGGCAAGTACTCCTCCATCGTCGATGCGACGCCGGCATCGTCGACCCCACCATTGACATAGGCGTTCACCGCGACGTCCGTCACTACTTGGCGCTTGTCGTCGCGATCGTGCTTGGCGGCGTCTCTCACTACGCGTGTCCGCGCCTCGTCGGCCGTCGCGATTTCGAGCGCGGCCTGCGCCGTCTCGAGCGCCTTCTGCACGTCGAGGACATGCAGTTGCGCCATCACCACCGCGACCTTCGGGGACGGATCGTCCAGCGCGGGCTCAGGCGGCGGGGCCGGCGCGGTCGGGTCGACCACCGGCGGCACGACCGTCGGAATGTCGGGCGGCAAGGACGGCGGCGTCGGCGCCGTTGGGTCCGGGGCGTCTTGAGCGAGCGCCACGGAGGCCGGGACGATCGTCGCCAGGAGCGCGACAAGAACGGCGGCGATCGCTTTCACGACCCTCTTCATCGGTCGGACCAGCCGGATTCTTCAGTCAGAACCGGTCAATTGCCGCAAGGAGACCGAGAAGATCGTCGATCACTGCGTCGGGTTCGACGTCATAGGCCGGCACGTAGGGGCTGGCCCGCAGCACCGTATGCATCCCAACGCCTCTGGCACCCGAGATGTCGTCGTACGGACGGTCCCCGACGAACACGGCGTTCTCCGGCTCGGTGACCCCGATGGCATCGAGGGCCGCCAGGAAAACCGAGGGATGGGGCTTCATGTGGCGCAGCTCGCTCGAGTACAAGCGCGCGTCGATCAGCGCCGCCAGACCGTCCCGCTCGAGGAAGTGCTCGTGAAACGCTCGCGGCCAGTGCGTGTTGGACAGCAGCGCCGTGCGCAGGCCGCGCGAGCGCAGCTCGGTGAGGACGGGCACAGCATCGGGATCGTGCTGGATGTGCGGGGTCCACGCGTCGAGATGATGGGTGGCCGCTTCTTCCAGCAGCGCATCGGTGACGTCCAGACCGAGCTCCTGCGACGCCGCCGACAGCAGATCCGCGAGCGTGCCGCTCTCGAGCGTCGTCGTGGTTCGTTCCCAGAAGTGGCGCTCGGCTCTGAAGAGCGCAGCCGTCAGCTCGTCCTCGCGGGCCGGATCCAGACGCCGGGCGCTGGCACGCCACATGTCCTCCAACTCGAAGGTGACGACCGTCGCCCCCGCCGTGAGGGTGCCGCCCCAATCGAACACCACTGCCTCCAACGCCATGGGTCAGCAAGGTAGTGAGCCCGGCGACGTCCTACGATTTGGGGGCCATGACTGCTTCGACACGAAGCGTGCCGGTGCCGGCGAGCCTCGTGCTCGTTGCCGAACGAGTCGAGCACCGACTGCAAGAGATGCTCGATGCCGAGATCGAACGGTGGAGCGCGCTCGACGACACCCTCGTCGCGCCGCTGCGCAGCCTGCGCTCGTTCGTGCTGGACGGGGGGAAGCGGTTGCGTCCGGCCTTCTGTCACTGGGGCTTCGTGGGGGCCGGCGGCGACGCTCACGACGAGCGCATCGTCGACGCCGGCGCCGCGTTCGAGCTGCTCCAGGCGTTCGCGCTCGTTCACGACGACGTGATGGACGGCTCGGCCACGCGCCGCGGGAGGGCAGCGGTGCACGTCGAGTACGCCCAGCGGCACGACGCCGAGGGCTGGCGCGGCGAAGCGCGTCGCTTCGGCGAAGGAGTCGCCGTCCTCATCGGTGACCTGGCCCACGTCTATGCCGATCGCTTCATGACCGGCCTCCCCGACGATGCGGTGTCGATCTGGAACGAGCTGCGCGTCGAGCTCAATGTCGGCCAATACCTCGATGTCGTCGGAACCGCGCGCGCCGACACCGATCTCACTCGCGCCCGCCGCATCGCCCGCTACAAGTCGGGCAAGTACACGATCGAGCGTCCGTTGCACGTAGGCGCGGCCATCGCCGGTCGCTACCGCGAGCTCCACGAGTCGCTGTCCGGCTACGGCGACCCGCTCGGAGAGGCGTTCCAACTACGGGACGACCTGCTCGGCGCGTTCGGCGACGAAGCTCAGACCGGCAAGCCGGTGGGCGACGATCTGCGGGAGGGCAAGCCCACCCCGTTGCTCGCCATCGCCAGCGAGCGGGCGCGGGGCGACGACATCACGCTGCTGTCGCTCGTCGGGTCGGCCTCGCTGAGCGCGGACGACATCGCCGCCGTGCAAGCCGTGCTCGTCGGCACCGGCGCGGTCGGCGAGGTGGAAGCCACGATCGATCGACTCGCCCGCTCGGCGATCGCCGCCATCGAGGCCGCCCCGGTGACGGCCGAAGCCTCGGCCGCGCTGGTGGAGCTCGCGGAATACGTGGCCTGGCGCGACAAGTGACTGGCTCCGATGAGAACAGAGGTGCGCGGTACCCTTGACGGTGTGGAGCCCGCGGAGGCCGTCGCCGTCGACGACCTGCTCGGCGACGAAGCGCGCTTTCGAGCCCTCATCGTCGAGCACGCCTCCGATGTCGTGCAGTTCATGGACGCCGAGGGCCGCATCCTGTGGACGAGCCCGGCCGTCCGGCGCGTCCTCGGCTACGAGCCCGAGGAGCTGATCGGCCGGCTCGGATCCGAGATCTGCCACCCGGACGACTACGAGCGGGTCTTCAAGCAGTTCGTCGACCTGCTCGACGATCCGACGAACGACTCGCTCCGAATCGAGTCCCGCTCGCTGCACAAGGACGGCTCGTGGGTGTGGGTGGAGAGCATCATCCGCAGCCAACTCGACGACCCCGCCGTTCGTGGCATCGTCACCAACTTCCGCGACATCTCCGCGCGCATCGAGACCGAACACGCGTTGCGCGAGAGCGAGGCGCGCTACCGCTCGGTCGCGGGCGCGTCGCCGATCGGCATCTACGAGATGGACGAGACCCC
>JBEEGD010000201.1:0-2658 GCA_041166685.1 Acidimicrobiaceae bacterium
GGATGCTGATCACCGCACAACGGTCGGGCGAGATCGGAAGGCGAGGCACGGGATGCACGAGCAGGACCGGCACCTCGGCCCCGTTGAGTCGGGCAAGGACGCGGCCGAGCCGCTGCTGCCACCGACGCACTCCCGACCCTTTCGCGTTGCGCAGGTAGACGTCGGTGCGGGATGCGAGGATGACCAGGCTCGGCCGATCACGAACGAGCGTGGCGATCGTTCGATCCGAGAACCGTTGGCAGAACGGGTTCTCAGGCAGACCGACATACGGACACGACGAGAACGTCGTGACGGTGACGTTGAACCCGGCGTCGTTGCCGGCGCGCACGACTGGTTCGGTGAGCTGTCCGGCGTTCGAGTCGCCCATGAGCACGATCCGCCCGCGCGGGCTCAACACACGCCACGTACAGTTGCCATTTCTTGTGCTCCCGAGTGGGACGTAGCTATCACAGCGCCGCACCGAATCCGCGTGCAGGACTCGGCCATCGCTCCAGCTCGACATGCTCGACGTGTCCGCAAGCCGCTTCGAAATCGCCAACGCCCCTGCACACGCGGCCACCGGCACAACCGTGCAGACGAGCGCCAACAGGAGCAGCGACCGGCCGCGGATGCTCCGACGGAACCGAATCGGGTTCTCGACGAAGCGGTAAGAGAACCACGTCGGCAACAGCGCCGTGGTTGCGGCCAGCGTCGCAGCTGCGGTTGATCCGGGCCAGATCGCCGCCGCGAAGACGATCAGTGGCCAATGCCACAGATACCAGCCGTACGAGCGATCTCCGATCCAGCAAGCCGCTCGCGAGGCTAGCGCCCGCGCGGTTCCAGTGGTCGTCGCGGTCCCCCCAGCAAGCAAAGCGCACGTACCCGCGACTGGTAGAAGCGCGGTGCGACCGGGGGACGAGGCGGAACTGCTCGCAAGTGCCGCAGCGAGGATCGACCCCAGCCCGACCAGTCCTAGGAGCCTCGCTGGCTGCGCCGGCAGCCGCGAGAACATCGGACGGCCGAGCAGCAGAAGGGCGCCCGCGCCGAACTCCCATGCTCGCGTAGACGCGCTGTAGAACGCAACCCGCTCAGGTGCGAGTCCCGAGTAGACGAACGAGGCGATCGAGACGACGGAGATAACGGACGCACCGACGAGCCACTTGCCGACTGATCCAAGTGCTCGTCCCAGCCACCAGCTTGCAAGCAGGAGCAGCGGGAACACAAGATAAAACTGTTCCTCCACTGCGAGCGTCCAGGTGTGGAGCAGTGGGTTGAGGCCCGTGCTGACGTCGAAGTAACCCGTCGGGAGTGAACCGAGGTACAGATTGGCCGCGAACACGGATGCGAAGACACCGGTGATCGAACCTGTTCGTTGCGTCGCGGCCGGCCCAGCGAGCGTTCCCGCGAGGGTCACGACGACCAGCATTAGGGCAAGACCAGGCAGAAGCCGTTTGACACGACGGCCGTAGAAGCGTGGCAAGGAGATCGCGCCGGACCGCGTCAGCTCGGCAATGAGAGAGCTTGTGATCACGAAGCCGGAGATGACGAAGAACACGTCGACCCCGATGAACCCCCCGGGAACGTGCAACCCCGAATGGAATGCAACAACGAGGAGAACGGCCACGGCCCGGAGACCCTGGATGTCCTGCCGGCGAACAGCATGGTCCGCGAAGTCCGGGCGCCGACCCGGGACGTTGTCTGTCGGGGAGGCGCCGTCATGCGCGTCGCGGATGACCCGGCGTGGACGGTCTGGGATGACGCTGGTCATAGCTGGTCAGGCCGGCCGGGCATCCCTCCACCATCGGCACCTGTGCGGCCGGTCGATAGCTACACATTCAGGCCCGATTACTGGGCCGTGCGGGTGACGAGCAGTCAAACGCTGGTCGATCGGCGTGGCGAGGTTCAGATCTCAAGCAAACCGCCAACGGCCGTCGCTCTCATCTCGAAGCCGGAGGCTGGCCCTGCGATTGGATCTGCAAACGGCCCGGGGGAATTACTTGATGAGCGTCAGCATCTTGAACATCGGCATGTACATGGCGATCAGGATCACACCGACCATGCAGCCGACGCCAATCATCATCAGCGGCTCGATGATCGAGGTGAGCGCCTGCACGGCGGCATCGACCTCGTCCTCGTAGAAGTCCGCGATCTTGCCGAGCATCTTCTCGAGCTCTCCTGATTCCTCGCCAATCCGCACCATCTGCGCGACCATCGGCGGGAAGACGGGATCCTCCGACAACGGCTGCGCGATCGGGATTCCCTCCTGTACTCGTGCACGAACGTTGGTCAGCGCGTCTTCGATCACCCAGTTGCCGGAGGTCGTGCCCGTGATCTCGAGCGCCTTGATGATGTCGACGCCGGCACCCGTCAACGTCGAGAGGGTGCGCGAAAAGCGCGCCATCGAGACTTTGCGGACGGTGTCGCCGATCTTCATCGGCAAGCGCAGCTTCACCCGGTCCCAGACGCGGCGGCCGTTCTCGGTCGACTTCCACTTGCGGAAGGCGAAGATGGTCACGCCGACGGTCGGGAAGATGATGAACCAGTAGCCGCGCAGGACGTTCGAGGCGCGGACGACGTACATGGTGAGCGTCGGCAGGTCGCCGTTCAGCTGGGAGAAGATTTTCGTGAAGATCGGGACGAGGAACATCAGCATCCCGGCCAGGACGATCGACGCGAACG
>JBEEGD010000202.1:0-7765 GCA_041166685.1 Acidimicrobiaceae bacterium
ATCGTCGCGGAGCAGAACGCCATCCCGGGCGCCGCCAACCGTCTCGTCGCTCGATTCGCCCGGGCGGCGGCGGTATCGTTTCCGGGCACGCCGTTGCGTCGAGCCGTCGTGACCGGCAACCCCATCAGGCCCAAAGTGCTGGAGATCGATCGGCGACGCGATGGCGAGGCGGCCAAGGCCGCGCTCGCCGTCGAATCCGGGCGGCGCCTGGTGCTCGTCACCGGTGGTTCGCTCGGTGCGCTCCGCATCAACGAAGCCGCGATGGACGCGCTCGACCTTTGGAAGGATCGCGACGATCTCGCCGTGCGTCACATCGTCGGGGAGCGTGACTGGAACGTGATTCACCCCGACCAACGCCTCGGCGATGCGGTCTTGCAGTACTTGCCGGTGTGTTACGACGACGACATGCCGCGGACGCTGGCGGCCGCCGACGTCGCCGTGAGCCGCGCCGGATCGAGTTCGTGCTTCGAGCTTGCGGCCGCTGGTCTCCCCGCAGTTCTCGTTCCTTCGCCGTATGTCACTGCCGACCATCAGACCGCCAATGCCCGCCAGCTCGAGGCCGCGGGCGGCGCGGTGGTGGTGCGCGACGAGGAGTTGACGGGGGCGCGGCTGGTTGCGGAGGTCGACGCGCTGTTGGCCGACCCGGCGAGGCTCGATGCCATGACCGACGCGATGCACCGGTTCGCTCGTCCCAAGGCGGCCGACGAGATCGCCGCGCTGGCCGAGGAGCACGCGCGTGATTGACGTGACGCGCCCGATGCGAATCCACATCGTGGGCATCGGCGGCGCGGGGATGTCCGCCATCGCGACGGTGCTCGCGGCCATGGGGCACCAGGTGAGTGGGAGCGACCTGAAGGCATCGACCGGACTCGAGCGCTTGCGCGCCCAGGGTGTCGCGGTGTTCGTCGGGCATGACGCGGCTCATGTCGGCGACGACGTCGACGTCGTGGCCGTGTCGACCGCGGTCCAACCGCACAATCCCGAAGTCGTCGCCGCCCGTGATCGGGGCATCTCGGTGGTGCGCCGGGCCGAGGTCTTGGCTGCGATCTCCGGCGCACGCCGCACGGTCGCCGTCGCCGGCACTCATGGCAAGACCACCACGACATCGATGGTCGCTCTCGTGTTGCGCGCCGCCGGATTCGACCCGTCGTTCATCATCGGTGGCGACGTCAACGAGATCGGCGGCGGGGCGGCGTGGTCAAAGGGTGAGTGGTTCGTCGTCGAGGCCGATGAGAGCGATGGCACCTTCCTCGAGCTCCCGGTCGACGTTGCCATCGTCACCAGCGTCGAGGCCGATCACCTCGACCACTACGGAACGGCGGCCGCGATCGAAGACGCCTTCGGTCGGTTCCTCGCGGGAGCAAGCTCCACCCGAATCGTGTGCGCCGACGACCCAGTGGCGGCGCGGCTTGGCGCGGCGGCCGGGGCCGTCACCTACGGGACGAGCGCGGATGCCGACTACCGCATCGAGGAGCTGACCGTGGAGCGCGCCGGCACGCGCTTTGTCGTCACGAAGGGGGGTGCGGTGGTGGCCGCCGTCGAGCTGCCGATTCCCGGCGCTCACAACGCCCGCAACGCCACCGCGGCACTCGTCACTGCCATCGAGTTGGGGGCCGAGGTCGCGCCCGTGACCCAGGCGCTCGGCCGATTCGGTGGAGTCGCGCGGCGGTTCCAGTTCCGAGGGGAGGCCGGGGGCGTCACGGTTGTGGACGACTACGCCCACAACCCGGGCAAGGTCCGAGCCGTCCTCGAAGCCGCGCACCACGGTGGATGGAGCCGGGTGGTCTGCGTGTTCCAGCCGCACCTCTACTCACGCACCGCGTCGCAGGGAGCCGAGCTCGGCAGTGCACTCGAGGCGGCCGACGTCGTCGTCGTGACCGACGTCTACGGCGCGCGGGAGAGTCCGCAACCGGGCGTCACGGGCATGATCGTGGCGGCGGCCGCCATTGACGCCCGACCGTGGCGCCGATTGGCCTACCTTCCGCAGCGACCCGACATCGTGCCGTACCTCGGCGACGTGCTCCGGCCGGGCGATCTGTGCCTGACGCTCGGAGCCGGCGACATCACGTCGCTTGCCGAGGACCTTCTCCCGGTGCTGGCCGCCCGTCCCGTTCGCCGATGACGGAGCTCACCGCCGCGGTGGCGGCGTTGCTCGGGGACCGCGCTCGACGCGACGTGCCCATCGGTCCGCTCACGACCTACCGCGTCGGCGGAGCGGCCGCCGTGTACGTGCGCATCGATTCCGAGGATGACCTCGCCGCGGTGGCGCACGCCGTCGGCGTGTGCGGTGTCGCGGTCCTCGTCGTCGGCAAGGGCTCCAACCTGCTTGTGGCCGACGCCGGGTTCGACGGGCTCGCTGTTGCGCTCGGCGAAGCGTTCGAGCAGGTCGCGATCAACGGCGACACCGTCAGCGCCGGCGGCGCCGCGTCCCTGCCGGTGGTCGCTCGCCGCACTGCCGCCGCCGGCTTGACGGGATTCGAGTGGGCCGTGGGCGTGCCCGGTTCGATCGGCGGCGCCGTGCGTATGAATGCAGGGGGTCACGGCTCGGACATGGCCGAGGCGCTCGCGAGGGTCCGCGTCGTCGACCTCGAGGGCGGGGAAGATGACTGGATGGCGGCCTCCGAGCTCGAACTCGGCTATCGCCAGTCCTCCATCGCGGCGAGTCAGCTGGTAGTGACCGCGGAGTTGGCGCTGCGGGCCGGTGATCGTGAGCGTTCGGAAGTCGAGATCGCCGACATCGTTCGCTGGCGGCGCGAGAACCAGCCCGGCGGGCAGAACGCTGGCTCGGTCTTCACCAACCCCGCCGACGACAGCGCCGGCCGGCTCATCGACCACGCCGGCTGCAAGGGCTTGCGTCTGCGGAGCGCGGTCGTGTCGGAGAAGCACGCCAACTTCTTCATCGCCGATCCCGGCGGGAGCGCGGACGACATCCACGAGCTCATGGCGATGGTTCGCCGGCGAGTCCACGACGCGCATGGCGTCTGGCTCGAGCCAGAGACCCGGCTCGTGGGATTCGCTCCAAACCGTCGACTGGAGGTGGAGAGTTGACGGTCACGGACGCCGGAGGGGGTCTGCGACCGGTTCCGTCGTCGATCGACCCACGGCTCAGAGCGCGACGCATCGCCGTGCGCCGAGACGAAGGTCGTCAGCGACTCCGGCGACTGGGTGCGATCGGCATCGTGGCCGTGGTCGCGCTGTTCGGCCTTGCCATCACCCGCAGTGCAGTCCTCGACGTCGATCGCGTCGAGGTCGTCGGCGCCACGCACACGCCGGCCGCGGTGGTGCAGCGCGCCACGGGTGTCCGCCGTCATGCTCCGATGACCGACGTCGACCTCGATCGCGCCCGTCGAGAGGTGCTTGCGCTGCCGTGGGTCCGCACGGTGTCGATCACCCGCAGCTGGCCTGCGACCGTGAAGGTCGTCGTCATCGAGCGGACGGCGGTTGCCGCCATCGCGGCCGGTTCCGAGGGGTTTGCGCTGGTCGACGGGGATGGGCGCGTGCTCGAAACCAGCCCCGCGCCGCCTGTTGGATTCATGCTGCTGGCCAACGTGCCTGCGCCGGGCGCGCCCGGTACGACGATCGATGCATCGGCATCGGATGCGCTCGGCGTTGCCCGCGTGATGCCCGCGTCGCTGCGGTCGAAGGTGTCGAGCCTGGTCATCGAGGACGAGGGGGTCGTCCTTCGCTTGGTCGACGGTGGAGTCGTGCGTCTCGGCGCCGCCACCGATCTCGGATCCAAGCTGCGCGCGGCCGACACCGTGCTCACCGACGTCGATCTGACCAACTTGTGTGCGGTCGACGTGAGGGTGGCGGCAGCCCCATCCTTGACGCGAGGTAAGCCGTGTTTGTAATTTCTCGACTGACACTGAAGGGTGATGAAAGTCTCTACCTTCACTTGACGGTTTATCGAGGACACCAATGACGGGCAGCCCGCAGAACTATCTCGCGGTCATCAAGGTTGTCGGAATCGGCGGAGGCGGCGTGAACGCGGTCAACCGCATGATCGACGCGGGGCTGAAGGGTGTCGAGTTCATCGCCATCAACACCGACGCCCAGGCGCTGCTGATGAGCGACGCCGACGTCAAGCTCGACATCGGCCGCGAGCTCACCCGAGGGCTCGGCGCCGGGAGCGATCCCGAGGTCGGCCGGCAAGCCGCTGAGGCGCATCGCGACGAGATCGAAGAGGTGTTGAAGGGCGCCGACATGGTGTTCATCACCGCCGGCAAAGGCGGCGGTACCGGCACGGGCGGCGCGCCGGTCGTGGCCGAGATGGCCAAGCAGCTCGGTGCGCTCACGATCGCGGTCGTCACCCGTCCGTTCGCGTTCGAGGGTCGTCGGCGTTCGGTGCAGGCCGAACAGGGCATCCAGAAACTGAAGGAGAAGGTCGACACCCAGATCGTCATCCCGAACGACCGGTTGCTCACCGTGTCGAACGAGAAGACGTCGGTGCTCAACGCGTTCAAGATGGCCGACGAGGTTCTACTCCAAGGTGTGCAGGGCATCACCGACCTCATCACCACCCCTGGCCTCATCAACACCGACTTCGCCGACGTGAAGATGATCATGAGCAATGCCGGGTCAGCCCTCATGGGCATCGGCTACGGCTCGGGCGACGGTCGTGCACTGTCAGCCGCTCGCTCGGCGATCTCGAGCCCGTTGCTCGAGGCGTCGATCGAAGGCGCCCGCGGCATCCTGCTGAACATCTCCGGCGGGAGCGACCTCGGCTTGTTCGAGGTCAACGAGGCCGCCGAAGTGATCCACGGTGTGGCCCACCCCGACGCGAACATCATCTTCGGTGCCGTCATCGACGACGAGATGGGCGACGAGGTCCGAGTCACGGTCATCGCCGCGGGGTTCGATCGTTGGGAAGCCGGCCGCGACGGTGAGCCGCGCAAGGCCGCACGCCCGACGACGACAGGTAGCGCGGCGGAATCCACGCCAGCCGCCGACGTGTTTGGCTCCGCCGACGATGATCTCGACGGCGACGACGACTTCGACGTCCCGAGCTTCTTGAAGTAGCGCTGCACCACTTCGTCTTCACGCTCAGCGGTGAGGGCGATTTCACGGACACGTCGCGCTTCGACGTCGGCACGACGTGGCTCCGGCAGATCCACGGAGCAACCGTGGTCACGGTGACCAAGCCGGGTGAGCACGCCGATGCCCAGGCGGACGCCGCGGTCACCCGAGCCCCCCTCGCCAAGATCGCGGTGCGCACGGCCGACTGCGTGCCGCTGGTGCTCATCGGCCAAGAGGCCGTCGGTGTGGTGCACGCGGGTTGGCGCGGGCTCGCCAGCGGAGTGATCCAGGCGGCCGTGGCGGCGATGGGAGACGTTCGCACGGCGCATGTGGGTCCTCACATCCGGGCGGGCTGCTACGAGTTCGGGGAGGACGACCTCGGCCACGTGGCGGCGGCGCTGGGCGACGATGTGCGAGGCACGACCACCTGGGGAGCCCCTGCACTCGATCTCGCGGCCGGAGTTCGTTCCGCACTTGGCGGCATCCCCGTCGTTGATACGGGAGCATGCACCGCCTGCACGGACCTCTATTTCTCCTGGCGAGCGCGCAAGGAGACCGCGCGCTTCGCAACGATCGCATGGATCTCGTAGCGAACCTCGACCGAGTACGAGACCGCATCGCGGTCGCCGGCGGCGACCCTGAGCGCGTTCGAATTCTTGCCGTGACGAAGGGTCACGGGGTCGACGCAGTACGCGCCGCATTGGCGGCCGGCCTCGCCGACATCGGCGAGGACCGAGCGCAGGCACTGGTCGCCAAGGCCTCCGAGCTCGGAGACACTGGCGAGCTCGGAGACGAGTTCCCTCGCTGGCACTTCATCGGGCAACTACAACGCAACAAGGTGCGGCAAATTGCGCACCTGGTGCAGCTGTGGCAATCGGTCGATCGGTTCCAGCTCGGCGAGGAGATCAGCAAGCGAGCGCCGGGCGCGAATGTGCTCGTGGAGGTCAACCTGACCGACGATCCGGCCCGCGGCGGCACCCAGCCGGGCCTCGTACCCGGCCTCGTCGACGGGCTTCGCGACCTCGGCCTTCATGTCGGCGGCCTGATGGCCGTCGGCCCCGTCGCTCCTCCCGATCAGGTCCGCGGCGGTTTTCGTCAGGTGCGGGAGTTGGCGGACCGGCTGGGCCTACCGGAGCGCTCGATGGGGATGTCGGACGATCTCGAACTGGCGGTCCAGGAGGGCTCGACGATGGTCCGGGTCGGAACTGCCCTGTTTGGGCGGCGCTGACGGCGGCACTGTCCGCGTTTCCCCCAGAGGGGCGTGGAAAACTAGTTTCCGAGCAGCGAAAAGGGGCTCGTGAATGACGACTGTGTGGCGTCGGGCCATGACCTACCTCGGTCTAGGGCCGGATGAGGAGTACGACGACTACGACGAGGTCGAGCCGATTCGCGACCACGCGCCCGAACGGCCGGCGCGGCCACCCATGGGCGCAGGCCCAAGACCAGGACCGTCCATGCGACAACGGGAGCCCGAGTACGAACCCTCGGACGTGGCCTACGTCGGCAGCGTTCGCCGATTGCAGCCGCAGCCGGTCGACCCCTCGCCCGGCATCGGCGCGATGGTCTCAGCCAGCCAGCGTGCGCCGGTGGTTCGCGCGATTCCCGCCACCGCATCGGCCAAGCCCCACGTGGTGTCGCCGACGTCCTTCAACGAGGCGCAAGAGGTCGCGGACAAGTACAAGGGCAACGTGCCGGTCATCATCAACCTGCAGAACGCCGACCGAGACCTCTCCCGGCGGCTCATCGACTTCGCGAGCGGGCTGTGTTACGGCTTGGCCGGCGCCATGGAGAAGGTCGCACATCAGGTGTACCTGCTCACCCCGAGCAATGTCGAAGTCTCCGCCGAAGAGCGCCGCCGCCTCCAAGAGCGCGGCCTCTACGACTGACTAGACGAAGTCTCGGTATTCGTCAGTGGGCATCATCTGTACGGCGCTGCAGCTGTACGTGATCGTCCTGTTTGCGCGGGTGATCTTCAGCTGGTTCCCGATCACGCCCGGCAGTGCGCTCGAGGGCATCTCGGACGTGCTGAGGATGCTGACCGAACCGATTCTCGGGCCGCTGCGGCGCGCGCTTCCTCCGGTACGGCTCGGAGGCATGGGCCTCGACTTGTCGCCACTGATCGCGCTGCTCGGAATTCAGATTCTGCAGAGGATCGTTTGCGGCTGACCGTCCGCTAGCTGTTCCAGGTCGACGACTACGATCGACCGTCATGGACGTCACGCCTCAGGTCATCAACGAGGTCGAGTTCCACCAGAAGATGCGGGGTTATGACCCCGACGAGGTGGACGATTTTCTCGAACGTGTGGCCGTCGCCGTCGAGCAATTGCAGGGGCGCATTCGCGACGCGGAACAGCGGGCCATTGCGGCCGAACGCCGAGCCGAGCACATCGCGGACACCGCGAAGAGCGCACCGATCAGCGCGGCCCCGGCGAAGGCCAGCGAGGCGGACGACACCGAGGCGATCCGCCGCACGCTCGTTCTGGCGCAGCGCACCGCCGATGCCGCGATCAAAGAAGCCGAGGAAGACGCGAAACGGACGTTGGAGAGCGCGCACGACCAAGTGCAGCGCCTGCACGCCGAGGCCCAGGACCAGGCTCGCAAGCTCGTGATCGACGCCGAGACCGAGGCGCGCAAGGCCGCCGACGAGACTCGCCAGCGTCTGGTCAAGGAGATCATCTCCCTTGAAGAGACGCGCGACGCATTGCGCGCTGACCAGGGCATCCTCGAACGTCACCTCGACGAGCAACGA
>JBEEGD010000203.1:0-8232 GCA_041166685.1 Acidimicrobiaceae bacterium
TCTTCATCTTCTGGCAGGGCGGCGGGACGTTCAGCGCTCAAGAAGACACGGTGTTCGCGTTCGAGCACGCGGCCATCCCGTGCGAGCTCGTCACGGGTCACCCGATCACCGATCTCGAACTGCGGACGGGGAAATGCCTCGACCATCCGCCGCAGACCGCCCATGAGTTGGTGCCGAACAAGAACGTGTGGCTCGCGGCGCTCGTTTCGATGTTCCTGCACGGCGGATGGTTCCACCTGCTCGGCAACATGCTGTTTCTCTGGATCTTCGGCAACAACATCGAGGACAAGCTCGGACCGCTGCGCTTCTTGGCCTTCTACGTGCTCGGCGGGCTCGTGGCGACCGCGGTGCAGGTCGCCTTCGACATGAACAGCGTGATCCCGTTGGTCGGAGCCTCAGGTGCCATCGCCGCGGTGATGGGCGCGTACCTCGTGTGGTTCCCGGCGGCGCCAATCCTCACGTTGGTCTTCATCTTCCTCGTCGAGATCCCCGCCGGGGTCTGGCTCACGATCTGGTTCGTGCTGCAGTTCTTCACCGGTCCGAACAGCGGCGTGGCGTACATGGCGCACGTCGGCGGTTTCGTCTTCGGGTTGGCGGTCGCGGCCGCGGTGCGCAACACCGACTGGTGGAAGCGACGTTCGTCACCCGCTTACCAGCTCGTGGAGTAACGCTCGACGAGGGTCGCCAGATCGGGCGCCACTTCATCGGGCTTCGGATCGACCGAGTCGACCTTGTCCGCCGTGATGACGCCAGTGAGAACCAGGGCAAACCGGTATCCGAGCGCGATTGCCAACCGGCCATCGGTGTCGGGCCGGTCACCCACGACGATCCCGCCGGCAACCGGCAGACGGGCGCGCACCGCGTCCACCATTGGCGGGTAGGGCTTGCCGGCCACGATGGCACGGGCACCGCTGGCCGTTTCGATGGCGGCAAGGATGGCGCCGGCACCCGGAATCGGGCCCTCGGGCGTCGGATACGTGGCGTCGTCGTTCGTCGCGATGAACCGCGCACCGTTGCGCACCGCGGTCGCGGCCAGCCGCATGCGGTCGTAGTTGAAGTCCGGATGGATCCCGACGAGCAAGACATCGACGTCCGCGGAGTCGACCACGACCGCTTCGCGCCCCTCGACCGCCTCGACGACACCCGGCCCACCGCAGACGAGCACCCGCTCGCCCGCCGCGATGAGTGACGCGGCTGCCATTGCAGAGGTGACCACCTCGCCATGGCTCTCGATGCCGTGGTGCGCGAGCTTCTCGTCGTACTCAGCGACGGTCATGTACGAGTTGTTCGTCACGAACACGAGGTGCTCCCCCGCGGCACGTAGATGATTGACGGCCGCCGCCGCGCCTGGGATCGGCGTGTCGACCAGCCAGACGACGCCATCGAGATCGAGGACCCAATTCATGTCTGCATAGGATGCCCTGGTGCCGAGGTTCGCGGCTTTCTCCGGCATCCGCTACGCATCCGACGACCTGTCGTTGGTGACCGCGCCCCCGTACGACGTGATCGACGGTGACGAGCGGGCCACGCTTGAAGCTCGCCACCCGCACAACGTGGTTCGCATCGATCTGCCCCGCGGGGGCGACGATCCCTACGCCGAAGCGGGCGCAACGTTCGAGAGGTGGCGGCGCGATGGCGTGCTCACGACCGACGAGCCGTCGCTGTACCTCTACCGGATGACGGCCAGCGGCGAGTCGACGCTCGGAGTCATCGGCGCCCTGGGGTTGGAGCGCCCAGGAACGGGCGACGTCCTCCCCCATGAGCACACGACCCCGAAAGCGAAGAGCGACCGCCTCGACCTACTGCGCACGACGACGGCCAACCTCTCGCCGTTGTGGGGCTTGTCGCTCGCCACGGGCCTGTCGAAGCTGCTCGATCCCGATGCTGCGATCGCGTTGGGCCGATGGACCGACGACGACGGCGTCACGCACGAGCTGTGGCACATTTCCGCCGACGACACGATCGCTCGCATCACGGAGTCTGTCGGTTCAGCACCGGTCGTGATCGCGGATGGTCATCACCGCTACGAGACCTGTCTCGCGTTCGCCGCTGAGCGGCCCGAGCTCGCCGGTTCGGGGGCGACGCTCTGCTTTGTCGTCGAGCTCGCACCGGACCAGCTCACCGTGAAACCGATCCATCGCCTGTTGCGGGGAGTCCGGATCCCTGACCTCGAGGCTGCGCTCGCGACGGAGTACGAGCTCGACGCGCCCGAGCCGACTGGTGTCGCGCTCGTGACCCCGGACCGCGTACGTCCGCTCCGGCCGCTGCAGGAACGCGGCGACATCGACTCGGTCGTCCTCGATCGAGCGCTGGCGCAGCTGCCGCCCCATGAGCTCACCTTCCAGCACGGAGTCGACAACGTCGAGCGGTTGGTACGCGGTGGTGCGGCCGACGCCGGCGTGTTGTTGCGGGCGGTGACCGTCGAGCAGATCGCGCGAACCGCGCACGCTCGCGAGAAGATGCCCCCGAAGTCGACGTTCTTCTGGCCGAAACCCCGAACCGGAACCGTCTTCCGCTCGCTCACATAGACGAAATCCCACTCAGACGTACACATTTCTGTGTACGTCTGAGTGGGATTTGCCAGGGGTCAGATCGTCCAGGTGGCGCCGCTGTGCAGCAGCGCCTCGAGATCGCCAGGGCCTTTCTGTTCGACGGCGGCCGCGAGCTGTTGCGAGGTGGCCTCGACGTACTCCGGCCGAGTGACGGCGCGGAACACGCCGATCGGTGTCGGCTCGTAGGGACCCCTCGCGAGTCGAGACAGCGTGAAGGCCAGGCTCGGGTCGTCGCGTGACTCGTCGTGGACCAGGATGGCCGACTCGCCGACGTCGGCCACCGTCGCGATGCGCGGGTTGCCCTGAGTGTCGAGGGCAACGCACTTCTCGTTGTCCGCACCGAAGCGAATGGGCTCGCCGTGGCGCAGCGGGATGAGCATGTCGGAACGTTGCTCCTTGCCCGTCACCTTCTCGAACGCGCCATCATTGAACACGTTGCAGTTCTGGTAGATCTCCACGAAGGCCGCGCCGCGATGGTCGTTGGCCCGACGGAACGTCTCGAGCATGTGGGCGCGATCCATGTCGTGGGTACGCGCGACGAACGTGGCCTCGGCGCCCAACGCCAGCGACAGCGGATTGAACGGGGTGTCGAGCGAACCGAATGGCGTCGACTTCGTGACCTTGCCGACCTCGGATGTCGGCGAGTACTGGCCCTTCGTCAGCCCGTAGATCTGGTTGTTGAACAACAGGATCTTGATGTTGACGTTGCGGCGCAGCGAGTGGATCAGATGATTGCCACCAATCGACAGCGCGTCACCGTCGCCCGTCACGACCCACACGTGCAGGTCGGGTCGCGCCATCGCCAGACCGGTGGCGATCGCCGGAGCACGGCCGTGGATGCTGTGCATTCCGTACGTGTTCATGTAGTACGGGAAGCGAGCCGCGCATCCGATGCCCGACACGAACACGGTGTCTTCGCGCCGCACACCGAGGTCGGGCATCAGCATCTGCATCGCGGCGAGGATCGAATAGTCGCCGCAACCGGGGCACCACCGAACTTCCTGGTCGCTCGACCAGTCCTTCCTGGTGGTCAGCGGAACATCGACCGACGTCATCGTGCCAACTCCTCGAGGATTGCGTGTTCGAGCTCGCCGGCGGTGAACGGCTGGCCCTTGATCTTGGTGACCGAGCGGGCGTCGACGAGGAAGTCGGAACGGATCAACTTCGAGAGCTGACCGAGGTTCATCTCGGGCACCAAGATCTTCGGATAGCGCCGCACGACATCCTCGAAGTTGCTCGGGAACGGGTTCAGGTGCGTCAGGTGGGCGTGCGCGATCTTGCGGCCTCGATCGCGAACGCGGTTCATGGCGCCGTCGATCGCGCCCCACGTGGAGCCCCAGCCCACGACCAGCAACTCGGCATCGGCCGCGTCGCCGGACACCTCGACGTCGGGGATGTCCTTGGCGATGCCGGCGACCTTCGCGGCACGCAAGCGCACCATGTGCTCGTGGTTCTCGGGGTCGTAGCTGATGTTGCCCGAGCCGTCTTCCTTCTCGATGCCGCCGATGCGGTGCGTGAGTCCGGGTGTGCCGGGGACGGCCCACGGCCGCGCCAGCGTCTCGGGGTCACGCTTGTACGGCCAGAAGACGTCGTTGCCGTCGTCGTCCGTGTGGTTCGGCGCCGATGCGAATTCGACGGCGATCGACGGCAGCGAATCGATGTCGGGGAGCCGCCACGGCTCGGACCCGTTGGCGAGGTAACCGTCGGACAGCAGGATCACCGGCGTGCGGTACTTGATCGCCAGCCGCGTCGCCTCGATCGCGGCGAAGAAGCAATCGCTGGGGCTTCTCGACGCGACGATCGGCAGAGGCGATTCCGACGCCCGCCCGAACATGGCCATGAGCAGGTCGGCCGCCTCGGTCTTCGTCGGTAGACCGGTCGACGGTCCGCCACGCTGGATGTCGATGATCACGAGCGGCAGCTCCATGCTGACCGCGAGACCCATCGTCTCCGACTTCAGCGCCATGCCCGGTCCACTCGTCGTCGTGTAGCCGAGGTGGCCGCCGAAGGCCGCGCCGAGCGCGGCGCCGATGCCGGCGATCTCGTCCTCGGCTTGCAGCGTGCGGATGCCGAAGTTCTTGTGCTTCGACAGCTCATGGAGGATGTCCGACGCGGGGGTGATCGGGTAACTCCCGAGGAACACCGGCAGCTTGGCCAGTTGACCGGCGGCCACGATGCCCCACGCCAGCGCAGTGTTGCCGGTGATGTTGGTGTACGTGCCTGGCAGTTGCTTCGCCGGCAGCACCTGGTACGGATGGTCGAACAGTTCGGCGGTCTCACCGAACGCGTAGCCGGCCTTGAACGCGGCCATGTTTGCGTCGGCCACCTGCGGCGTCTTTGCGAAACGTTCGGTGATCCACTGCAACGTCGGGTCCACCGGACGCGTGTACATCCATGAGACCAGACCGAGCGCAAAGAAGTTCTTCGAACGATCAGCGTCGCGGGGCTTCACGCCGAGCGGCGTGACTGCGCCCTTGGTCAGCGACGTCATCGGGACCTCGTACACCGTGTAGCCCTCGAGGCTGCCGTCGCCGAGCGGGCTCTCGCGGTAACCGGCCTTCGTGAGGTTGCGCTCCTCGAACGTGTCGCTGTTGACGATCAGCGTGCCGCCAAGCTCGAGAAGGTGCAGTTCGCTCTTGAGCGCCGCCGGGTTCATGGCCACGAGCACGTTGGGCGCGTCGCCTGGCGTCGTGATCTCGTGATCGGAGATGTGGATCTGGAAGGCGGAAACGCCGGCGAGGGTGCCAGCCGGTGCTCGGATCTCCGCGGGGAACTCCGGGAGCGTGGCGAGATCGTTGCCCAGCACGGCGCTCACTGAAGTGAAGCGGTCGCCGGTGAGCTGCATGCCATCGCCCGAGTCGCCCGCGAAGCGGATGATCACGCGGTCAAGATCAACGACCTCGCGCGTGCGCTCGGCAGTATCGGACACCGTTGTCCTGTTCCTCCTGGGCCCGACGCCTATGTCATGCCCACGTTCACCTTACCGCTGCCCGCGGTTCGCCTTTGCGACTGGGACACGGGGTTCTCACCCCACCGTCCGGTCCGCGAAGATGGGTACCCACGGCAGAAGTGGGTCCATCAGCTGACTGGGGAGCGACATGAACAGGGACACCTACGAGGCGATGCTCGACAAGATGCGGAATGGCAAGGGATTCATCGCCGCGCTTGACCAAAGCGGAGGAAGCACCCCAAAGGCGCTGAAGCTCTACGGCATCGGTGAGGACGCGTACAGCAACGAGCCCGAGATGTTCGACCTCATCCACCAGATGCGCACGCGCATCATCACCAGCCCGAGCTTCAACGGTGACCGGGTGCTCGGGGCGATCCTGTTCGAGCAGACGATGGACCGCAGCATCGAGGGCATGGGCACCGCTGACTATCTGTGGAACGTCAAGAACGTCGTGCCGTTCCTCAAGATCGACAAGGGTTTGGCGGACGAGGCCGACGGCGCGCAACTCATGAAGCCGATTCCGGGCCTCGACGAGCTCCTCGCCCGCGCCTGGGACAAAAATGTGTTCGGCACGAAGGAGCGCTCGGTCATCACGCTCGCCAACGAGAAGGGCATCGAGGCGATCGCCGCCCAGCAGTTCGAGGTTGCTCGCCAAGTGCGCCACGCCGGTCTCATGCCGATCATCGAGCCTGAGGTCGACATCCGCAGCCCGGAGAAGCAGCAGGCCGAGGTGCTCCTCAAGGAGGCGCTCAAGCGCCACCTCGAGACACTCCCCGACGGCGAGCAGGTGATGTTCAAGCTGACCCTCCCGAACGAAGACGGCTTCTACACCGATCTCGTGCACCACCCGAAGGTGCTGCGCGTCGTCGCACTGTCGGGCGGCTATTCCCGCGATGAGGCGGTCGCGAGGCTCGCACGGAATTCGGGCGTGATCGCGAGCTTCTCGCGTGCCCTGACCGAGGGTCTCACCGCCCAGATGAGCGATGCCGAGTTCGATGAGGTGCTCGACGCGGCGATCAAGAGCATCTACGAGGCGTCGCTGACCTAGCGCCGGGGCTTCACGCCACTTCGAGCTCAGCGATCGCACCCTCGATCACGCGAGCGACCTGTGCCTTGCGCCGCGTCGGCAGCACGGTGCTGGCGACGACCTCGGTTCGGCTGTCGGTACGGCCGTTGCTCCGGAAGAAACGGCGGCGGACCTCACCGACGACCGTGACGTTGTCGCCCGCGTCGAGCTTCCACGCCCACGCGGGCGGGTCGAACCACACCACGGGCGCAGTGATGGCCGGCCCCTCCTCGTCTCGAGTCGTGACCTCGTACGTGGCCAGCACGCTCTCGCGCAGCTGACGCTCTTCGGGCGCACGTGACAATTTCCCCTGCAACACCACGATGTTCATCGCGTTTCTCCTGGATACCGGAGCGTTTGTGAGGGGGAAGTTGCGAACGGCAGCCTACGAAGGGGCTGTGACAGTGAGCGTCAGCGCAGGGCGCGGATACGGCCCTGGACGTCGGCGAACTCCCGGTCGGCGTCGGCCACGCGTCGGAACAGCTGCCGGGCGCGGGGAATGTCGCCCGCCCGCTCGACGACGTCGGCCAAGACGTACAGCACCCGCACGTGATGGGGCTTCAATCGCTTCGGTGATCGCAGGCCCGACTCGAGCAGTTCGATCGCGCGATCGAACTCACCCCGATCGGCGAGCGCACCCGCGGCGACGATGCGCCCTTCGGCGACGAGGTCGGCGCTGGGCGATGCGGCCTTCAACTCGTCCCACAGCTCCTCGACCTCGCGATAGCGACGCAGTGCCCGGTAGCAGTCGGCGAGGACGGGGTGCTGCTCGGTCGAGCCCGTGAGCGTGCGAAACGCCTCCAGCTCGGCGACCGCCAGCTTCCAGTGGCCGAGGCGGTACAGCGTCAACCCGTACAGCTCGCGGACCGCCGGCGACCCGGGCGCCCGTTCCGCCAGCGGCTTCAACGACTTGCGGGCGTCTGTGTAGCGCTCGCGCTCGTACGCCTTGGTGGCCTCCGCGAGGCGCTGGCCGAGCTTCGGTGCGGTCCGCGGGCCGACAGCTCGGTCGAGCTCAGCCGCGACCTCGGGCGCCGGCCGCTTCGTGCGGTCGCGCGGGGGTGCGGTCGTCCCTCGCTTGACCGCGCCTTTGGCCTCGTCACGGACATCGGTACGCACCCATTCCTCGGTTCGGCGCTCTGGCGGACCGGCTTCGCGGAACGCTTCTGCGGCCTCGTAGGGCCGATCGTCCCGCATCCGTCCGACACCCTTTCGGGCGAGGCTCCCCCATGACTTCGGGGCCTCGGGCTCCTTCGGCTCTTCCCGGCGCGTCGTGCGCTTGCGGGGAGGCGGTGTGCCGCGGCCGCGGGGAGGACGAGGCGCGGGCATCGGCGCAGCGTAGTGACCGATCTCCAAAAGCAGAAAGAGCCCCCCTGCGGGGGGCTCTTTCAAAGCGAAACCGGCGGCGTCCTACTCTCCCAGGGGATCTCTCCCCAAGTACCATCGGCGCTGGTGGGCTTAACTGCCGTGTTCGGGATGGGAACGGGTGTAACCCCACCGCCATGGCCACCGAGATCTCTGTAGTTCTCCTTGAGAACTCCATAGCGAGCACGAGTTTCATTGTCAATCCAAGCCCTCGGCCGATTAGTACCGGTCGGCTGAACACATTGCTGTGCGTACACCTCCGGCCTATCAACGTGGTGGTCTACCACGGGCCTTACCTGGTT
>JBEEGD010000204.1:0-3353 GCA_041166685.1 Acidimicrobiaceae bacterium
TGGCGTCGAGTACCACCACCTGCCGATCGTCGACGGAGACAGAGCCGCCCAAGAGGCCAAGGTCGCCGACCTCCTCCACGGCCACGAGGTGGATGTCGTGGTGCTCGCCCGGTACATGCAGGTGCTCTCCCCGACCTTCTGCGAGCAATGGGCGGGGCGGATCATCAACATCCACCACTCGTTTCTCCCGGCGTTCCAAGGGGCACGGCCGTACCACCAGGCCCACGAGCGGGGCGTCAAGCTGGTCGGCGTGACGGCGCACTACGCCACCGCGGAGCTGGACGACGGCCCGATCATCGACCAGGACGTGATCCGGGTGAGCCATCGTGACGACGTCGAGGACCTCCGCCGCAAGGGCCGTGATCTCGAGGTCACGGTGTTGGCCCGAGCAGTTCGCGCCCATGTCGGACACCGGGTGCTCATCTACGGACGGCGCACGGTGGTGTTCGATTGAGCCGGGCGACCACGCACGACATCGCCCACTTCGCCGAGCACGGCTGGCTCCTCACCGAGGTGCGGGACGACGCGGGGGTCGCCGACCTCGTTCGTTGGGTCGACGAAGTGTCGTCGTGGCCCGACGACGGCGGCGAGTGGCTGCACTACCGCGAGCTGACCGAGCACGGCCCGAGGCTGTGCCGCACGGAGAACTTCGTGCCGTTCCACGATGGGCTGCGGGCGCTGTTGACCGCCGGGCCGATGCTGGCGACCGCCGGTGCCCTGCTCGGCCAACCGGCCGTGCTCTACAAGGAGAAGATCAACTACAAGCTCGCCGGCGGAGCGGGCTATGCACCGCATCAGGACGCACCGGCGTACCGGTTCGTCGAGACGCACGTGTCGTGCATGGTGGCGGTGGACGACTCGCTGCTCGGCAACGGCTGCCTCGAGGTCGCGTCAGGAATGCATCACGAGCTGCTCGCCACCGACGAGGTCGGCTGCATTCGGGCCGACGTCGCGGATTCGCTCGAATGGATGGCGGTCGAGGTCCGGGCCGGCGAGACGCTGTGGTTCCACTCGCGGACGCCACACCGCAGCGGCGCCAACCACTCCAACTCGCCGCGACGTGCGCTGTATCCGACGTACAACGCCGCCGCCGAGGGCGACCTGCGGGATGACTACTACCGGCAGAAGCTCACAGAGTTGGCGAGCGAACGCGACTCCGACCGGGTCGCGGTGTCACTGATCGGCGACTTCCAAGGTCGTCCTGTCGACTGATCTGGCCGGCCACCGATTCGTTTTGACCGGTTCGCGTTCTTTGCGCGTCGCATCCGTGACAATTCATGCCTCGAGCACTCCCACACCACGTGAGGCATCGGTACCTTCTGACTTTTGTGAGGGGGCATCGGGCGGAGGCGGTCACGAGAGGGCTCGGGTCCATCTCGTTCATCAGCCTTGCGCTCCTCGGAGCCTTCACGATCACGTCGAACTTCATCGCGGGCGCCGCCGCCACCGGCGGCAACGTCGGGTCGCCGGCGGCCGCAGACCCCACTGACGACGGACATGCCCTCGAAGCTCCGTTGGACATCGGACGGTCCGCGCCGGCGCTCGGGCGCGCCGTGACGATGGATCCCGTCCACGATGACGGCGAGACGCGGCAGCCGCTCGTCGTGACCGCGCACGGCACCACCGTCACGTCAAACCTCGCGGCCGGCGGCGCGACCTGGGAGTGGACCGACAGCACCGGCATCCAGTACCTGAACAACTACGACATGGGCCGGGAGCTCCAGGCCTCGTTCTTCGTCCGCACTGCGGACAACCGCCTCCTGAACCCGACCGAGGCGGGAGACCGCTTCAGTGACCCGACGTTCCCCAAGGAGAAGCGCCACCGCTCGTTGGTGGCCGAGTCTCGCGTCGAGGGCGATCGCCAGTCGACGCTGAGCATCCCGCTCGAATGGTCGCCGCAGCGGATCGATCCTCAGGCCGGCACCGCCCGCCCGGTGATCTATCCGGAGATGCGACTCGGCAAGGACCTCCAGCTCGCGTATCAAGGTCGGCCGAACGTGGCCCGCTACGACACGATCGTCACGTTGCCCGCCCCCGCCACCGCCGGAGCGTTGGAGGCACCAACCGCGTACCTGCGCGCCGCGTTCTCGAATCTCTTCGCCTTCGACGCCGGAACGGCGGTGCTCACGCCCCTCAAACCTGCACCCTCTTCCCACGCGGGGATCGATTGGACGCCTCCGTCCGGCTTTGGCGCGCTCATCGCGAGCAATGCCGCGGGCAACCATGCGTTCGCCATCTACGCGGTGACGACCGGCCAGGGCGGGTCGATCACGCGGTTCACCGCCCACGACTTCCATGGAGAGGGCACGCCGACGGGAGCAGGCGACGTCGGGACCATCAAGATCCGGGCGCTGCGCGTCGGCGACTTCAATGCGGGGACCACCCGCACCACGGCGTACATCGTCACCGGCACGCTCGCCTCGGTGCAGCTCGAGCTCGCGAGCCTGGCGAAGGCCGGAGTGAAGTAAGGGTGTCGACGCAGCGCTGAGGTCGCATTTCTCACCGCGGTCCGTCGTGAGCCACTGTCAGCACCGTGAAACTCGTGTTGGTGGCGTTCGCCGGTGCGGCCGGGGCGGTCGCCCGCTACCGGATCGGCCTCGCCGTCGGCGTCAGGTCATTCCCCTGGGCGACGACGGGGATCAACCTGACGGGCTCATTTCTCTTGGGCCTCGTGCTCACGATGGGCATCGAGCGAGGTTGGCCCGAGACCACCACCATTCCGTTGGCGGTCGGATTCCTCGGCGCGTACACGACGTTCTCGACGTTCTCGTTCGAGACGTACACGCTGCTGCGCACCGACCGAGCGGCAGCTGCGCTCGCCTACGTCGCAGTCTCCGTTGTGGGCGGGGTGTTCGCCGCGGCGATGGGCTATGTCACCGCACGGGCGCTCGCCTGAAGCGTGGACATCACGCCGCGTCGGCGTGGTCGTGGGGGACGACGACCGCCGCAGCCCTCAGGTCCGGATAGAGAAACCGGGCGAGCGCCACGGCCAGCAGGCCGCCGCCGACCTGCGCGGCGATGAAGGCGGGCGCCGACGAGGGTTTGATGCCGGCGAACGTGTCGGTGAAGGTGCGGGCCACAGTGACCGCGGGGTTCGCGAACGATGTCGAGCTCGTGAACCAGTAGGCCGCGGCGATGTAACCGCCCACGGCGAACGGTGCGGTCGAGGATCTGCCGGACCGCACGACGCCGAGGATCACCATCAACAGCCCGAAAGTGGCGACCACTTCGCCGAGCCACAACCCCCCGGTGGCGCGCGAATGAGTCGACCACGTGACCGCGTCGAGTTCGAACATCAGATTCGCGATGACCGCGCCGACGCACCCGCCGACAACCTGCGCCGGGATGTAGAC
>JBEEGD010000205.1:0-13564 GCA_041166685.1 Acidimicrobiaceae bacterium
TCTGGGTGAAAAACGACGACGACCTCCCGGCTGGGAGGTCGAGCAAGCGCACGTGGCGGTGGGGGCTACGTGCGCTAGGTCACTACGAGGACGATCTGGGTCGGCGGCATCGCCCGGAATGATGCCATCGGGGCGGTCCCCTCGGCAAGTGGTCTCATTCGCTAGGGTCCGGGGGAGACTTTGCAGGTAGGGGTATGCCGACTAGGGTGCCCCTCGTAGCTGAGCCGGCCAGGCAGTGCCCATGGCAGGAGTCATGGGGGTCGGCGACGAAGTTGAGCCGACAACCGACGCGTTTTGGGGAGACAAACAACGTGCGTACGACTGGTGCAATGACTCGACGGGTGATCGCCGGGGTTTTCCTTGGGGTCGTCATGACGCTCTCGATGGCAGGGATCGCGTCGGCGCAGGGCTCGGGCTCCGGGTCTGGAACCCCGACAACCTCCGGTACACCCACCACTGCCGCGGCCCCGGCAACGACGATCAAGAAGGTGGCCGCGACCACGGCCAGGACCGGTCTCAACACCGGGTTCCTGTTGCTCGTCGGCGGTGGCCTCACGGTGATCGTGCTCGGCGCACGCCGGCTTGCGCGCACCAGCAGCGCCCTCAGCTGACCTCGCACCGGCCCGTACGGCCGGACGAAGCGATTCGACGCCCGCCCGTGAGCCCACTCGGGCAACACGTGGCGGGCGCTTCGCGTCCTTAGGTCGACTCCTTCACAGCAGAAGGGGCCGCGTCGCCCTGTTGGTTGTCGGCGCCCTCATCGCGTTCGGCGTTCTGTGTGCGATCGATCTGCTGCGCATCAAGCGTGAGCTCGACGCCGGCCAGGAGACGCTCGCCGGACTCGACCTCCACACCGTCGACCAGCGCGGCGGTATCCGCAACGTCGCCAATGACGCTGCGGCCCATCTCGACCGCGCCGCCAAGCTCGCCCACGACAGCCCGTGGCTCTCGGTACTTCAGCCGGTGCCTCTGGTCGGCGACCAAGTTCGCGGCATGCGCGACCTGGCCAACGCAGCCGCCCGAGTCGGCGGATTGGCTCGAGGGGCCGCGAGCGAGATCCAGTCCGCCCTCGATGCGACTCACGACCCGGCGTCGCGCATCACTCTGGTCGACGCCGTGACGGCGCAACTCGTGCAGATGCAGGCCGAGCTCCCGAACATCGACCCCGGCGCGCGGGGGTGGCTGCTCCCGCCGCTACAAGGCGCCCGAAGTCAGTTCGTGCGGCGCCTCGCCAAGGCGGAGCGTCAAGTTGACGACGGCATCACGCTCACGCGCACGCTCCGCGGGTTCCTGGCCGGCCCGCGCCGTTACGTGGTCTTGGGGGGCAACAACGCAGAGATGCGCGGTGCCGGCATCACCACCACTGCGGGGCTCGCGATGGTGCACGACGGGGCGATCGATGTGAACGGCTTCCAGTCGTCGGCGGCCCTCTACCTCCAGGACCCGCTCACCGCTCCGATACCGCCGGATCTCGACCGGCTCTACGGCTGGATGAACATCGGGAAGGAGTGGCGCACCGTCGACACGTCACCCAACTTCCCGGCGATCGCGAAGATCTACGCAAGCATGTCCGAGCAGTCGCCGCTCGGGCCCGTCGATGGGGCGATCTTCGTCGACGTCGTGACACTCCAATCGCTCGTGCAGGTCATCGGCCCGGTCACCGTGGACGGCATCACCTACACCGCGGAGAACATCGCGGAACAGTTGCTTCACGGGAACTACCTGAAGTTCCCCACCCTTGACGATCGCTTTGCGCGTTACGACGCTCAGGGAAATGTGGCCACCGCGATCTTCCAGGCGATGAACGACCGCAAGTTCTCGCTGACGCGGCTGGCCGCGGTGTTGTCCGACGGGGCCAAGGGCCGGCATCTGCAGGCGTGGTCACGGGATCCGGCAGAGGAGAAGCTGTGGGAGCAGCTCGGCGCCGACGGCGGGCTGGACGGCCACCAACTCGGCGTGCTCGTCACGAACGTCAGTGCCAACAAGCTCGACTGGTTCATCGATCCGGAGATCGACATACGAACCGAGCCACTGTCGGGCGGTAACAGCCGAGTCCACATGAAGCTCACGATCACCAACCCGACGCGGGCACCGAACGACACCAGCCCCTACATCGAGGGAGGCTCACCTCCCTACGTCGGGCCCGGCGACCACCGCGCCTACGTCCTCTTCTACCTACCCACCAACGCGGTCGACATCGGCAACGCCGACCCGGGCTTCACCACGGATGGAAACGACGGCCTGGCAACGGTCGGGGGCATGTTCTCCCTCGTGCCCCAAGGCACCACCAAAACGATCAGCGTCGACTTCACGCTGCCCAACGCCGATGCGATCGTGCAGCTGCTGCCGTCGAGCCGGCTCCGTCCGCAGCGCTACACGATCAACGGCGTGACGGTGACCGATGCCGTTCCGATCCCCGTCCCGCTGCTGGGGCTCACGCTTCGGTGATCGCTCCTCGTTCCGCGCCCTGGGCCAGCCGGGCGTACTTCGCCAGCACCCCAGACGTGTAGCGCGGTTCGGGCAGCTTCCATTCGCCCTTGCGGCGAGCGAGCTCGTCGGCCGGAACGTCGAGATCGATCGAGTGGCCAACCACGTCGATCACGATGCGGTCGCCGTCGCGCACGAACGCGATCGGTCCGCCGTCAACCGCCTCAGGAGCGACATGGCCGATGCAGAACCCGTGAGTGCCTCCGGAGAAACGGCCGTCCGTGACGAGCGCCGCGTCGCCCCCGCGGCCCGCGCCCTTCATCGCTCCGGTGACCGCGAGCATCTCTCGCATGCCGGGCCCGCCCTTGGGTCCTTCGTAGCGGATCACCACCACGTCGCCGGGCTGGATCTGGCCGGCGAGGATCGCTTCCATCGCGCCGTCCTCGCCTTCGAAGACTCGGGCCGTCCCCTCGAACCGGTCGATGTCGAGGCCCGCGACCTTCACCACCGACCCCTTTGGCGCCAACGAGCCCGTGAGGATGGCAATCCCGCCGACCGCGTGCAACGGCGCGGACAAAGGGTGGATGACCTCGCCGTCGGGCGCGGGCGGATCGAGCTCCGCGAGGTTCTCGGCCACCGTGCGGCCGGTCACCGTGAGGCAGTCACCGTGCAGGAGACCAGCCTCGAGCAAGTGGCGCATCACCACCGGCACGCCGCCGATGCGGTCGATGTCGGTCATGTGGTACTTGCCGTGGGGTTTGGTGTCGGCGATGTGCGGAACCTTCGCGGCGATGCGGTTGAAGTCGTCGAGCTCGAGTTCCACTCGGGCCTCGGCCGCGATGGCGAGAAGATGGAGCACTGCGTTCGTCGACCCCCCGAGTGCCATCGTCACGGCGATGGCGTTCTCGAACGCTTCCTTCGTCATGATCTGGCGGGGCCGGAGATCGAGCTCGAGCAGGCGAACGACCGCTCGACCCGATTCGTAGGCGAAGTCGTCGCGCCGTCGGTCGACCGCGGGAGGCGACGCCGAGCCCGGGAGCGACATGCCGATGGCCTCACCGATGGACGCCATCGTGTTGGCCGTGAACATGCCGGCACAGCTGCCGATGGTCGGACAGGCGCGCATCTCGATCTCACCCAACTCGTTTTCCGTGATCGAGCCGGCGGCGCAGGCGCCCACCGCCTCGAACACGCTCACGACGTCGAGGGCCTTGCCGTTGTGCTGGCCCGGGAGGATCGATCCTCCGTAGAGGAAGACCGACGGCAGGTTGAGCCGGGCCGCGGCCATCAGCATCCCCGGCAGCGACTTGTCGCAGCCTGCGAAGGTGACGAGCGCGTCGAAGCGCTCGGCGTGCATCACTGTCTCGACCGAGTCGGCGATCACCTCGCGCGACACAAGTGACGCCCGCATCCCCTCGTGACCCATCGAGATACCGTCGGACACGGCAATCGTGACGAACTCGATGGGAAATGCTCCGGCGGCGCGCACGCCTTCCTTTGATCGCTTGGCCAGGCGGTCGAGCGGCATGTTGCACGGCGTGACCTCGTTCCACGACGAGCACACCCCTACTTGTGACTTGCCCCAGTCCTCGTCGGTCATGCCGATCGCTCGCAGCATGGCGCGCGCCGGTGCTCGCTCGTAACCGTCGGTGACCTCGTAGCTGCGCGGCTTCATGTCTGCCATGGCTGCGAGGCTACGGCGTTGGTGCCTCGACGACTGCACCGAGGATCGGCTCGATGTGCGCTTCTTGGAGCGGCTCCGGGATCTCCCTCATCGACGGGATCGGCGAAGGCAGCAGCCACAGGAACGCGGCGGCCTGCCCGACGGCCGCGACCCACAACGTCGAGCGAATGCCGATCGTCGAGCCGAGGGCACCGCCGAGGAAGCCTCCGAGCGGGAGCGTCCCCCAGACGAGAAAGCGAACGCTGGCGTTCATGCGCCCCTGCAGCCGGCGAGGACACAGGGCTTGGCGAACGCTCACCTGATTGACGTTGTACGTCACGCTGGTGAGACCGAGGATGCCGAAACCGAGCGCGATCAACATCGGAGCGAGCGATCCCGTCGCGCCCGCGACGAGGAACGGCCCGACGCCACCGAGCGCGATCGAGAGCAGGATCGCGGGGCCGACGCCGAGCCGCCTGGCCAGCCACGGTGCGATCACCGACCCCACGACCGCTCCCAGGCCGCTCACCGCGAAGACAAGTCCGATCTTGCCGCTGCTGAAACCCAGCACTCGCGTCATGAGCAGCAGCACGACCGCGCCCATCACGCCGGAGAACAAGTTCGACGTTGCAGTGCAGAAGGCCACGGCCCGGATTCGGTTCTCGCGCCACACGAATCGCAGTCCCTCGCGGATGTCGGTGATGAGACTCGTGGGGACTTCGCCGCGCTCCGGCACCTCGGCCGGCGTCCGGATCCCGATCAGACAGAGCAACGAGAGCGCATAACTGAGGGCGTCCGCGATCACTGCCGTTGAGGCACCGACCCAGCTGATGAGAGCGCCCCCGATTCCCGGGCCGGCGACGTGGGCGATCGACTCGGTCGCGGCCAGCTTGGCGTTCCCATCAACCAGTTGCGAACGGTCCACGAGCTCCGGCAGATATGACTGATAGGCCACATCGAAGAACACGGTGAACACACCGGTCACGAACGCCACCACGAACAGATGACCCAACGTCAGCGACGCGACGGCGGACGCGATGGGAATCGAGCCCAGCGCGATCAATCGTCCGATATCGGCCACGATCAACACGCGCCTTCGCCGCATCCGGTCGACCCAGGCGCCCGCTGGGAGCCCGACGAGCAAGAAGGGCAGCGTCTCGACGGCAGTGAGTGAGCCGACCTCGAACGTCGAGGCGTGCAGGACCTGGATCGCGATCAGCGGGAGAGCGAGGACACTGACCTCGGTGCCGACGCGGCTGACTGTCTGACCCGCCCACAGCAGGCGGAACTCGCGATTGCGGACCAGCGACGGCATCCTCGCCGGAACCTAGCTTCGCGATGTGCGGGCTCGTGACCGAGAGATCATCCGGCTGGCGCTACCTGCGTTCGGCGCATTGATCGCCGAGCCGATGTACATCCTCGCGGACACGGCCGTGGTTGGTCACCTGGGAACACCACAGCTCGGCGGGTTGGCGGTGGCGTCGTCAGTGCTGCTCACGGGCTACGCCGTGTTCATCTTCCTTGCCTACGGCACCACCGGGACGGTCGCGCGACTGATCGGGGCAGGCAACGAGCGCGAGGCCGCGCGCCAGGCCGTCCAAGGCATGTGGCTCGCGTTGTGCATCGCCGGAGTGTTGGTGCCGGCGGGGCTGCTGAGCGGTGGGTGGCTGGTCCGCGCACTCGGCGCATCGGGTGAGATCGCCGCCAACGCGGAGGTCTACCTCCGGATCAGCATGTTCGGCGTACCCGCACTGCTGGTGACCCTCGCGGGCACCGGCTACCTACGCGGCAAGCAGGACACGTTCACTCCCCTTGCGGTTGCGCTTGGGACCAACGTCGTGAACCTGGCTCTCGAATTGCTGCTCATCTACCGCTTCGGGTTCGGAATTGGCGCGTCCGCACTCGCAACCGTGATCGCGCAAACCCTGGGCGCGGCGATCTACGTCCGGCGCGTGATCCGCGCGGTTCGCAAGCTCGACGTCGGCGTTCGACCCGACCATGCCGCCATTCGGCTGCTGGGTCGCGCCGGTGGCGCGTTGTTGCTGCGCACGGCGGCGTTGCGCGGCTCGCTCACTGCGGCCACTGCGATCGCGACGCGCATCGGCCCAGTTGACGTCGCTGCCCACCAGATTGCTTATGAACTCTGGAACTTTCTGGCTCTCGGCCTCGACGCCATCGCGATCGCCGGCCAAGCCATCATCGGGAAAGAGCTGGGAGCAGGGAATGCAGAGGAGGCGAGAACGATGGGCCGCCGCATGCTGTGGCTGGGCCTGCTCGCCGGTGTGGTGGTCGGCGTGCTCGTGATCGCGTTTCGCACATTGCTGCCGCACGTGTTCTCGAACGACCCAAAGGTGGTCGCGCTCGCCAGCTTCCTGCTCTGGTACGTCGCGCTGCTGCAACCGGTGAACGGCATCGTCTTCGTGCTCGACGGCATCTTCATCGGCGCCGGCGACCTCCGTTACATGGCGTGGGCGATGGTGGGAGCCGCGCTCGTGTTTGCCGCCGCGGGCGCGGCGGTGATGAGCCTCGGTCTGGGCATCGGTTGGCTCTGGGTTGCGATCGGCGCGTGGATGGTGGCGCGCCTCGTCGGCTTGGGAGTCCGCTTCCGCACCGGTCGCTGGGCCGTCACCGGCGCCGTCCGCTGACGCTTTCCCCTTCAGAGGAACACAAAAATGTGTTCCTCTGAAGGGAAGAAGCAGAGGTGAGCGTCAGAAACCGGTGTTGCAGAACGGGAGGGGGGTGGACGTGAACATGGCGTCGGCTCGCTTCAGCACGTCGGGGGTTCCTGTCGCTCGACCGGCGGATGCAAGCGTCGACCACCGCACCCCGCCGAGGTAGGCGCTGCCGAGGGCTTCGACTGACGCGGTGATGTCCGCACGGGCCGACTTCTCTTTCTTGCACGTGGCACCGTCGGGACCGCCGTCGAGGCGGAACCTCCCCGCGGCCGCGCCCCTCGGGCGAAACGGATCCACGACTTCGACTACGAGGGAATCGTCCGTCGCGTAGCGACGGGCGCTGAGCGCGTCGGGCGTGTTCATCACCCGTAGCCACAGCAGGTCCCACACGCCGTTGATGTGGTACGCCCGCGGATCCGCGAGTCGCCACGGGAGTTGCGAGTCGACCTTCTGGACGCGCAACACATAGCGGTCGACGAGATCGATGCTGAACACGAAGCTCCACAACGCGGCTTCGACCTCGGGATCGATGGCGACGACCTCCTGGACGATTCCTGTCCAGTCGCCGTCGCCTTTTCCTCGGTCGATGCGGTAGGCAACGTACCCGTCGGGGACACCCTGCTTGTTCTCGTGAACGGCGTGGAACATCGCCGACGCGCCACCGCGATCAAACGAGCGGTCGCGAAGCGTGGCTTCCCAACGTCCTTCGGACCGGTTGACTGCACCTGGGTACTGACGGCGCCACTCGTCGAAGATCGCCGGCAGCACCTTGGGCTTGTCGTCGTCCCACACCATCCGCATGCGACCGGAGGCCGCCGGCGGATTGAGGAATTGCGAGCGAGCGCTCGTGACTTTGGCTTCGACGAACTGTGTAGCCACTCCATACCCGAAGCGTCCGTAGATGACCGCTTCGGATGCCGTGAGCCCGGCGATGGCCTCGCCGCGTCGCGCGACGTCGTCCAACTGGAACTTCATCATCTTGCGCAGGATCCCGCGGCGCCGGTGGCTCGGGAGGCACGCCACCCACGTCACGCCGGCCATTGGCACGGTGTTGCCGCCGGGCACGGTGAGGTCGAGCGAGTAGACACCGGCGCTCGCGACGAGCTGATCGCCGTCGGCGACGCCCAGCATCCGGTCGAACTCGATGACCAAGTGCTCGTCTTCGAGACGTTCGGTCTTCACCTCCTCGCCAAAGGCCGTGGACGCGACCCGGTGGAGCTCGGTGAGGTTGTCGGCGTTGATCTCGCAGATCTCGTAGGCCACGAGACGAGGGTCTAGCCCGAAGCGGCCGCCCGACGCTCACGCAATTTCGCCGTGACGGCTTTGCCGTCGGCTTGACCCTTCGTGGCTTTCATCACCGCACCGACCAGTGGGCCAACCGCCTTGTCGTCACCACCGAGGAACTTTGCCCATAGATCGGGCTCGGATGCGATCGCGTCGTCGATGCTGGCGTCGAGCGCCGACGCGTCCATCGCCTCGAAACCCTTCGCCTTCGCGATGGCTTCGGGGTCCCCGCCGTGTTCCACGAGTTCGGCGAGGACGACTTTGGCCTGGGTCGGGGTGAGCGCGCCATCGGCCTCCATCCGCGTGAGCAGAGCGAACGAAGAGGGCTCGAGTGCTGCTGCGCCGTCGACCGCGAGGTTGTGCTCGATGTGCGTGAGCACCCGACCGGAGTCACCGCCCGCATCGATCGCGGCGCGCGCGAGATCGTCGAGACCACGCGCCACCGCCATTGCCACCGCGCCTTGTGAGCCATTGGAAACGCTCGCGAGGTGAGCACGACGATCGCTCGGCAGCCGCGGCATCGTGCTCACAATGCGCTCGAGGAACGCGGGTTCGGGCTCGAGCGGCACGAGGTCGGGTTCCGGGAAGTAGCGGTAGTCGTCCGCCTGCTCCTTGCTTCGGCCTGCGCGAGTGCGCCCCGCCGATTCATCCCAGTGGCGCGTCTCCTGATGCACTCGCTCGCCCGCGGTGATGAGATCGACCTGACGCTCGGCTTCGTACTTGATGGCATGTACGAGCGACCGGATCGAGTTGAGGTTCTTGATCTCGCATCGGGTGCCGAGCTGGTCGTCACCCACTCGGCGCACGGACACGTTGGCGTCCACCCGCATCGAGCCTTCCTCCATCTTGGCGTCGGACGCACCCGTGGCCAGGAGGATCTCGCGCAGCTCTCTCACGTACTCGCTGGCGTCATCCGCGGTCCGTAGGTCAGGTCGGCTGACGATCTCGACGAGCGGGATCCCGGCGCGGTTGTAGTCGATGAGCGAATACTCCGACCCGTGGATGCGGCCATCGCCGCCGACATGGGTGTTCTTGCCGGTGTCCTCCTCGATGTGCGCCCGCTCGATGCCGATGCGCTTGCCGGTGGGTAGGTCGAGGTAGCCGTTGATGTTCGTGGGCAGGTCGTACTGGGAGATCTGATAGTCCTTCGGCATGTCGGGATAGAAGTAGTTCTTCCTCGCGAAGACGCTTCGCTCCGTCGTGCAGTGCAACGCCTGGCCCAGGCGGACCGCGTGTTCGACCGCCATCTCGTTGAGCACCGGCAGCGACCCTGGAAGTCCGAGACACACGGGGCACACGTTCGTGTTCGGTTCGTCGCCAAAGAGGTTCGGGCAACCGCAGAAGAGCTTCGTGCGCGTGGCGAGCTCGCAGTGCACCTCGAGCCCGATCACGGTCTCCCAGCCATCGGTCTCCGTCATGTGTTCACCTCATCACGCAACTGCTGGCGCAGCACGAACTTCTGGATCTTGCCGGAGGCCGTGCGGGGAAAGTCGGCGATTTCGCGAATCTCTTCCGGCCACTTTTGGCGAGCAAGACCCGCGGCTGACATCGCGGCTTGTACGTCCGTCGTCGACGGCGCGGTCCCGCGTATGAACGCACAGGCGTGCTCGCCGAGGCGGGCGTCGGGGGCGGCGACAACGGCGCACTCGAGCACTCCGTCGATGTGAGCTAGTACCCCCTCGACCTCGGCCGCACTCACGTTCTCGCCGCCGCGGATGATCACGTCGCTCTTGCGGTCGGTGATGGTGAGGAACCCGTCGTCGTCGAGCACACCGATGTCGCCGGTGCGGTACCAGCCTTCTGCATCGAAGACCTTGTCGGTCAACTCACGATCCGTGTAGCCGGCGAAACAGTCCGGTCCCCGGCTCTCGATCTCGCCGTCTTCGGCGAGTCGGAGCTCACACCCGTCCAACGGATGACCGTCAGTGCCGGCGCGCTTCTCGAGCGGATCGTCGTGCGTGCCGCCGGTGATCGAAGGATGCTCGGTCGACCCGTACATGCGGACGATCGAGATGCCCATGGCGGTCACCCTCTCCGCCACCGCGGCCGGAATGGCCGCGCCCCCGAGCCCGATGTAGCGCATCAAGGGGATGTGCACCTCAGGGTCGAAGCTCGGGTGGTCGAGCAACGACGTCAGGAAGTACGTCGCACCCGCCCCGGACATGAGCCCGTCCTGGGCCATCTGTTCGAGGATCCATCCTGGATCCCACACGTCGATGAGGTGGATCGGCTTGCCCTGCACTGCGGGGATCAGGAGCGCAGCGAGCATCCCGATGCCATGCCCAACCGGCGCGCCAGTGATCGAGGGTGGGGCCTTGGTCGGTTGCGCGGCCCCCAGCTGGCGGACCTCGAAACCGATCGTGCGATGGGTGTGGATCACACCCTTGGGATCAGACGTCGTACCGGACGTGTACGCGATGAGCGCCGGGCTCGCGGCGTCGACCGAAGCAGGCCCTTCCAGCGGGCCGGCACCGAACCACGCGTCGAGAGGCTCGAAGCCGGACGGATCGTCGCCGACGACCGCAACGAGTTCGGGCAGCGGGGCGCCACTCGCGAGCAAGGTCGTCGTACCGCTCAGCGCACCGAACTGGTCGAAGGTGACGAACGCCTTCGGTGGCGTCTTGCGCAGGATGTAGCCAACCTCTTTGGGCCCGTAGAAGTGCACGATCGGCATCACCACCGCGCCGAGGAACGACGCCGCGTAGAACACGTACGCGGCCTCGACCCAGTTCGGCAGTTGGAAGGCGATGACGTCGCCGGGCCCGATCCCGCGGTCGCGCAATCCAGCTGCGAGAACGAGCGCCTGCTGGCGGACGTCGCCGAGGGTCGTGGTCTGCGGGCGCACGCGCGACCGAATGGTGAACGCCTCTTCTTCGTGACTGCCCAGGCCGTCGTACAACAACGAACCGAGCGAATCGTCGGTCCACCAACCCTTGGCGATCCAGTCGCGTTCGAGCGCGGGATCCACGGTCCGCAACTGCCAAGTCATCAGGGTGCCGCTCGCTCGAGCGCGGCGGCGACGCGGAGCATCGCGACCTCACCGAGCGCCGGCGCAAGGACCTGGACACCGATCGGCATGCCGTCGTCACCCTGGCCAAATGGCACGGACATCGCCGGGTGGCCGCTGAGGTTGGACGGAATCGTGAACACGTCGTTGAGGTACATGGCCAACGGATCAGCTTTCGCTCCAAATGCGAACGCGGTAGCGGGCGCCGTTGGCCCGATCAGGACATCGAACGACTCGTAGGCGCGCTCGAAGTCGCGAAGGATGAGCGTACGGACGCGCTGCGCCTTGCCGTAGTACGCGTCGTAGTAGCCCGCCGAGAGCGCGTACGTGCCGAGCATGATGCGCCGCTTCACCTCGGCACCGAATCCGGCCGTGCGCGTCTTCGCGTTCATCTCCGCGGTCGTCGGCGCGTCGACGCGCAGGCCATAGCGCACGCCGTCGTATCGCGCGAGGTTGCTCGAGGCCTCCGCTGGGGCGATGAGGTAGTAGGCCGACAGCCCGTAGATCGTCGATGGTACCGACGCCTCGTCGACCTTTGCACCGGCCTGCTCGAGCGCCGCCGCAGCCGCGTGCACTCGCTGCGAAACATCGGACGCGAGACCGTCGGCCGCGAGGAACTCGCTGATGATGCCGACCCGCAAGCCCTCCACGCCTTCGCGCAGAAGATTGCTGTACTCGGGAACAGGCTCGGGGATGGACGTGGTGTCGCGCGGATCGTGGCCGGCGATGATCTCCAGTGCGAGCGCGGCGTCGTCAACGGTGGTGGTGAACGGGCCGATCTGATCGAGGCTCGACGCGAACGCGACGAGGCCGTATCGCGACACGCGGCCGTACGTCGGCTTCACCCCGACCACGCCGCACAATGCCGCCGGTTGGCGAATCGACCCACCGGTGTCGGAGCCGAAACCGAGGGGGCTGAAGCCCGCGGCGACCGCGGCCGCGCTGCCGCCACTCGAACCGCCGGGTACGCGACTCGTGTCGTGTGGATTACGCGTCGGCCCGAACGCGGAGTTCTCGGTTGACGAGCCCATCGCGAACTCGTCGAGGTTGGTCTTGCCGATCACGATCGCGCCCGCGGCTCGCAATCGCTCGACGACCGTCGCGTCGTATGGCGGCCGCCATCCGTCGAGGATCCGCGATGAGCACGTGGTGGGGATGCCACGGGTGGCGAAGTTGTCCTTCAGCGCAATCGGAATGCCGGCGAGTGGGCCGGGTTCCTCGCCAGCGGCCACGCGTTCGTCGATCGCACTCGCTGCGGCCCGAGCCTCATCCGCCAGGACGAGGTTGAAGGCGTGCAGCTCGGCCTCGCGCTCGTCGATGCGGGCGAGGTGCTCGTCGACCACCTCGCGCGCGCTACGCCGCTTTGCGCGGACATCGTCGGCGATCGCGCGGGCACTCACGGCTCGTCACCGAGGATCGGCGGCACCTTGAAGCGGCCGTCCTCCGCCGCGGGCGCTTGGCCGAGCACCTCATCCCGGTCGACACCAGGGCGCACGTCGTCGTCGCGCATCACGTTGCGCAGCGGGTACGGATGCATCATCGGCGGGACGTCGTCCACGTCCAGCGACTCGACATCCGCAGCGTGCTCGAGCACCGCCGCCAGCTGGGACGTGAACAGCTCGAGCTCGGCGTCGGTCAGCTCGAGGCGAGCGAGTCGAGCGACGTGCGCGACATCGTCGCGGGAGATCGATGCCATGAGCGGATCATCCTACGAAGTAACGCGGGTCGCGAACTCCACAACTTTGGCCTCGACCTCGGCCTTGTCGTAGTCCTGAGTAGCCACGTGGTAGCTGCGCTCGAGGAACAGGCGCTCGACCGGACCCGTCACCGACTCCGCGAGCACGTCGCTGTTCTCCGGTGGGACCACGTGGTCTTGCCGGCTCGTGATGATGAGCACGGGGCAGGCGATGCGCGGGAGCCGCGACTGGAACTCGGTCGCGGCCTCGACCAACGTGAGCAACGGGCGCAGGGGCGTTTCCGCGTAGGCCGACTCGTGCGAGTCAGGGTCCGCGATGTCAGAGCCGACGCCCCCCATGACCTCGTCGCCATTGTCGAGCAGCTGCTGCACCAGATCCTCCATCCCTTCGGGCTTGGTCACGACGGCGTTGATCGCCGCGATGCCCGCGACCTCGGGGTGGTCGGACGCGAGCCAGCACGTGAGCGCGCCGCCCATCGACAGCCCGACGATCACCACCTTGCCGGGCACACGCGCGGCGAGCTTCCCGTACGCGTCCTCAGCGGCGCCGAGCCAGTCGCTCCAACCGGTGGGGATCATGTCCTCGATCGCGGTTCCGTGGCCGGGAAGCAGCGGCAGCTCGACCGCGAAGCCCGCATCCGACAACGCGTGGGCGACACCCCTCATCGAGCTGGGATTGCCGGTGAAGCCGTGGACGACGAGCGCGCCGTTCGGTCCGCCGTCGATGCTCTCGGGCTCTGCTCCAGGAATGATCGGTGCGGTCAAGGTCGCTCCTGTGTTCTTGGGGTGGCTAGCGGGGCTATGACCCCGCT
>JBEEGD010000206.1:0-5976 GCA_041166685.1 Acidimicrobiaceae bacterium
GGAGCGTTCCCCCTCGAGCTCCCCCTCCCGGACACTTACGCGCGACGACACAACGTCTGCAACTGACCTCGGGAGTTTCGGCGAGGGGGGTTTGGGGGGAACGGCTTCTGCGGTTCCCCCCACTTGCTGGTCGATCCGGCTTGCCGGTCGGCCAGCGGAAAGATGCGACGCCGTCAGGCGTCGTCCATTGACTCGATCACGAACCTCTGGTTCGGGATCGAAGGTCTACTCGTAGTAGCGGTACACGACTTGCGCGACGCAACTCGGCTTCGGTGCGCCTTCCACTTCGATCGTCGCGGTGATGGTGGCTTGCACGCCACCGGCAACGTCGCCGACAGCTTCGATGGCAGCACCGCAGCGCACCTTTGAACCAACCGGAACCGGGGACGGGAAGCGGACCTTCTCACACCCGTAGTTCACCCCCATGCTGATGCCATCGACTTGCATGATCGTCGGCAAGAAGAAGGGCACGAGCGAGAGCGTGAGGTAACCGTGGGCGATCGGCCCACCGAATGGTCCGGCTTTCGCGCGCTCCGGGTCGACATGGATCCACTGGTGATCGCCGGTTGCATCGGCGAACAGGTTGACCTGCTCCTGCGTCACTTGGTGCCAGTCGCTGTAGCCGATGTGCTGACCGACGAGTTCCTTGAGCCCTTGGACGCCCTTGACGATGCGGGGGTCAGCCATTTATTTGAACCAGATCCTTTCGTACTCGCGCGACTGCGGATGCAGCAGCAGCACGATGAGGGCCACCTCGAACATGAGACTCACGATGTCGGTGCTGAAGACGTTGTTGAGCCCGCCATAGGCAATGCGCCACACGAAGGGGAACACGGCGACCAGGAGCCCGAGGCCGTAGCCCCACTTGTGCTCGTTGGCGATGCCGTAACCTGCGCCGACGCCGCCGGCGATGAGCGCCAGGCCAACCGGGTTCAAGAAGGCGCCGAACAGCAGGAGCAACACGGCTTGGGCATAGAGCAGGAACACCGCGATCTGCAGGGTCTGAGGCTGCGAGGGATCAACCCACCGGCGCGTCTGCATGGCTGACAGCATTGCAGGTGTCGTGCTAGCTGCTGGTGCGGGGTCCCGTCTTCACCCCTTGACCAGCCTGCGGCCGAAGGTCCTGTGTCCGGTGGGTGATCGCGCGCTCGTCGATCACGCGCTTGATCGCTTCGTCGGCGTCACCGATGCCGTCGCCGTGAACGTCCACCACCACCGTCCCATGCTCGAGTCGCATCTCGCCGGTCGGGTTCACCTGTCGATCGAAGAACCCGAAGCGCTTGGCACCGCCGGCGCGTTGGGCAAGTTGCGCGAGTGGATCGACCATCGTCCGGTGCTCGTCGTGAACGGCGATACCTACTGTCCGTCGTCGGTGAGCATGCTGCTCGATGGCTGGGACGGCGAGCGCGTTCGCGTGTTGGTGGTCGGCGGCGGAGTGTTCGGGCCGACGACCGAAATCGCCGGCGCGGCGTTGCCATGGAAGGAAGTGGCAACGCTCGCACCGGAGGTGTCCGGGCTCTACGAGCGGTCGTGGAGTCGCGCCGCGCAAGAGGCTCGGCTCGAAGTCGTTCCGTTGCCGGCCGACGAGATCTGCGTCGACTGCGGAACCCCTGCGAAGTACCTGGCCGCCAACATGCAATGGTCCGGCGGTGAATCGGTGATCGGCCCGGGCGCGAGCGTGGACGGCACCGTCGATCAGTCGGTCATCTGGCCGGGAGCGGTGGTGCGGGCCGACGAGCATCTGACACGCGCCATCCGCGCCCACGAACGCCTGACGGTCCTGGTCCGCTAGAGGTGCGATTTGCGGATCTCGAGGTTCGCGGCGAGTTGGCCGCAGGCGGCGTCGATGTCGGTGCCGCGATTGCGACGGATCGTGGCGTTGATGCCGACCTCGATCAACCGGTCGCGAAAGGCGCGCACGCCCTCGGCCGACGTGCCCCGTGTCGGCCACCCCGGCGTGGCGTTCAGAGGGATCAAGTTCACGTGCGCCCGTAGAGGCCGGGCGAACGCCGCCAACTCGGCGACATCGGTCCGCCGGTCGTTCACACCCTCGATCAGTGCCCACTCGAACGACAGACGCCGGTTCTTCGCCTCGAGGTAAGCGCGGCACGCCTCGGCCAGCTTCGTGAGCGGATAGCGACGGTTGATCGGGACGAGCTCATTGCGAAGGTTGTCGTTGGCCGCGTGCAACGAGACCGCCAGGTTGACCGGCAACCGCTCGCCCGCCAGCCGGCGAATCCCGGGCACGATGCCGATCGTCGACACCGTCAGGTGTCGAGCCGAGATGCCAACGTCGGCCTGCAGCCGCTCGACCGCCGGCCAGAGGTTGTCGTAGTTCGCCAGCGGCTCACCCATCCCCATGAACACCACGTTGGAGACCCGCCCCTCGCCGTCCTCCGACAGACGTTGCGACGCTCGGATCACTTGCTCGAGGATCTCGCCCGTCGTGAGCTGACGATCGAAGCCGGCCTGGCCCGTCGCGCAGAACCCACAACCCATCGCGCAGCCCGCCTGTGTGCTCACACACACGGTGACCCGATTGCGGTACCGCATCAACACGCTCTCGATGGCCCGACCGTCGGTGAGCCGCCACAGCTGTTTCACCGTGTCGCCCCCATCCGCAACCCGCTCGACCATCAGCTCCAGTGCGGAAGGAAGCTCGGTCGTCAAACGCGATCGCAGCGCTTTCGGCAGCTCGGTCATGGCTTCGGGATCGATGCGTCGCCGGTACAAGCCATCCCACACTTGCCGTATTCGGTAGGACGGTTCTCTCGCGAGAAGGTCACCTAACGCTGCGAGATCAACGTCGTACCTCGTGGCCACGACTCGTAGGCTAGGGACCAATGCCCGACGCCAGCGCCAAAGCCACGCGCCGCCAGCGCGAACTCGCGCAGATCGCGCCTCGTCCCGAACACCATCACCGTGACATCGACCGCGGCACGGCTCGCGCCGCCGTGTTCGGAGTGAGCGATGGTCTCGTGTCCAACGTGTCGTTGATCCTTGGTGTTGCCGGCGCGAATCCCGGGGCAGGAATCGTCCGACTCGCCGGCCTCGCGGGGCTCATCTCCGGCGCGGTGTCGATGTCCGCGGGCGAGTACATCTCAATGAAGGCCCAGACCGAGCTCTTCGAGCGCGAGCTCGAACTCGAGCGGCGTGAGCTCGTACGTAATCCTCATGTCGAGATGGTCGAGCTCACGCAGATCTATCAATCTCGCGGTGTCGATCCCGACCGGGCCCGCGAGCTTGCAGAGCAGATGATGCGCGATCCCGACATGGCGTTGCAGACACACGCTCGCGAGGAGTTGGGCATCGACCCCGACAAGTTGGGTTCACCGACGGGTGCGGCGATCTCCTCGTTCATCGCGTTCGCGCTCGGCGCGCTCGTGCCGCTGCTGCCGTGGTTCTTCGCCTCGGGCACCGCGGCGACGGTTTCGTCCGTCTTGCTCGGATTCGTTGCCAGTGCGGTGGTCGGCACATTGCTGGCCCGGTTCACCGGTCGCTCTGTGCTCTTCTCCGCTGGTCGGCAAGTGGCCATCGCGGTGTTCGCCGCGGGAGTGACGTTCCTCATAGGTAACGCGGTCGGCGTCGGCGTGGCTTAGGCCTCGCCAACGAACGCGCGGTCGGTGTGGTGGACCGCGAAGCCGAGCCGCGTGTACATCGCGATGGCTGGAGCATTCGTGGCGTCGACGTAGAGCATGCCGTGGTCGATGCCGCGGACCCGATGCAGCCAGTCGAGACCGACAAGGGTCAATGTCCGTCCCAGGCCTCGGCCCTGAAAGCGGGGATCGACACCGATCACGTAGATCTCGCCGAGCGCGGGCGAGACATGGTCGTGGACCTTCGTCCACACGAAACCCGCGAGCGCTCCGGTGTCGACGTCGTGATGGAGCAGGAAGCCCGATGGGTCGAACCACGGCTCCGATTCACGGACGGCGATGTCCGCGAGGGTCCATGCGCCTTGCTCAGGGTGGGTGGCGAACGCGTGGTTGTTCACCTCGATCCACTCCACCTCGTCCTCGCCGGGCACGAAGGCCCGCACGGGGATCGCGGGAGCGGGCTCATCGACCGGAAGCGGTCGCCGCAGCTGGAGCACGTCGCGCTCCGGTTTGAGGCCGTGCTGCTCCGCGGCCGCTTCATCGGCGTGGGTCGGATCAGTGACGAACCAGCGAACCGGCCCACCCCCCGACCGTCCGATTTCGTCCAGCGACCCAGGCAGTGTGTCCGGGCCGCCGTAGACGACCCAGGTGCGCGGCGTGCGCTTGATCGAGGGCGCGTCCGGCACGAAGGGCGACGGTAGCGTGCCGCGCGGTGGCACGGCCCAGGACGCCCAAAGGGCGCGCGCGAGAGACGATGCGGCGTCTGGCCGAGGAGTACCCCGGCGAAGCGAGCGAGCTGTGCGCGCTGCAACACGGCAATCCGTTCCAGTTGCTGTGCGCGACGATCCTTTCCGCGCAGACCACCGATGAGCGCGTGAATATGGTCACACCCGAGCTGTTCGCTCGCTACCCGACACCGGCCGACCTCGCCGCCGCCGACCCAGCCGACGTCGAGTCGATCGTGCAGTCGACGGGCTTCTACCGCAACAAGACGAGGAGCCTCATCGGCATGGCCAACGGTCTCATGGAGCGGTTCGGCGGCGAGGTGCCGAGGGCCATCGAGGACCTTGTGACGTTGCCTGGAGTCGGCCGAAAAACGGCGAACGTGATTCGCAGCGTGGCGATGAACGAGCCGGGGCTACCGGTCGACACGCATGTCGGCCGCCTGTCGATTCGTCTCGGCCTCACCACGGAGAGCGACCCGGTGAAGGTCGAGTACGAGTTGAACGACATGGTGCCGCCGGACGAACGGGGGAAGTTCAGCCTGCGGATGATCCTGCACGGCCGTCGCGTCTGCGATGCCCGCAAACCGCGTTGCCACGATTGCGTTCTCGCGTCGTTTTGTCCGTCGGCAGGGCTGGCAGGAAGCTCAGGTCGGTGATGCGTTTTTTCAATGCTCGCGGTATGTTTTCTTCTGACCAGGTTCCCGCCACCTGGTTCCTGCGACATCAGGATCCGCCGCCTGATGTCGCCCGCGAAGGCTCCCGCAAGGGAGCCTTCGCCCTTTCTCCCCGCGAATCAGTTGTCGCGTAAGAGCCGGTCGAGACGCCGAGCGGCCTGGGCGAGTATCCGTTCGATCTCGTAGAGCTCGCTGGCGGTGTTTTCCTCGGGCGCACCCGTGTAGTCGTCGGCCAAGCGGGTGATCCGCTGTGTGAGCTCGTCGAGTGCGGTGGCCAACGACGCCAGCTGCGCTCGGTTGTCGTCCATGTGGGCCGCGTTACCCCTTCCGAGCTCGGGAGTTCCGGACAGTACCGTTGCGGGGTGCTTTCGCGGCTTGACCTCCGAGGTGTCGACGACCTCGGCGGCGCCTTGCCGCGGCCGTGGGTGGGTGACGACCCCGCCGTCGTCGACGCCGTGCGGGCCATCCTGGCCGATGTCCGCACTCGAGGCGACGAAGCGGTCCGCGAGCTGACCAAGCGCTTCGACGGCGCGGCCATCGACGACCTCGCCGTCCCCGATGCGGACTGCAAACGAGCCCTCGAGGCCATCGCCCCACCCCTTCGAACTGCCCTCGAGATGGCCGCGAGCAACGTCGAGGACTTCTGCGCCGCGGAGGCGGCTCGTGATCTCCGGTACGAGCGAGACGGGCTCGTCGTGCGGACGCTGCGGCGTCCGGTGGACCGAGCGGGGTGCTACGTGCCCGGGGGACTGGCGCGGTACCCGTCGACGGTGCTCATGACCGCGGTGCCGGCCAAGGTGGCGGGCGTTGGTGAGGTCGTGCTCTGTGTGCCCCCGGACCGGGAGGGCAAGGTTCCCGACGTGGTGCTGGCCGCGGCGGCCGTGGCGGGGGTCGACGCGGTGTTCCGCGTGGGCGGCGCGCAGGCCATCGCAGCAATGGCGTACGGCACCGCATCGGTCCCCGCGGTCGACGTGATCGTCG
>JBEEGD010000207.1:0-10455 GCA_041166685.1 Acidimicrobiaceae bacterium
GCGCCATGGCGCCATCGTCAATCTCGCGTCGATCTACGGGCTTCGGGGCGGTCCGACCAGCCCGGACTACGCCGCGGCCAAGCACGGAATCGTCGGCCTCACGCGCTCCGTCGGACAAGAGGTCGCGCCGCTCGGCATCCATGTCAACGCGGTGGCGCCGGGCTTCATCGACACTCCTCTGCTTGCGACCTTGCCCGACGCTGCGCGGGACTATCTCACGATGCAGATTCCGGCGGGTCGCCTCGGTCAGGCGGAGGAAGTTGCGGAGCTGGTGCGTTTCCTCGCCGGCGCAGAGTCGTCGTATTGCTTCGGCGAGGTCCTCACGTTGACCGGCGGCTACTAGCCGGCATGGCAACACTGTTCACGCGCATCATCAACGGCGAGCTGCCAGGCAAGTTCGTGTGGCGCGACGACAAATGCGTCGCCTTCCTTTCGATCGCTCCCCTCCGCACAGGTCATGCGCTGATCGTGCCGATTGCGGAAGTCGACAAATGGACCGACCTCGATCCTGACCTCGCGTCCCATCTGATGGTCGTGGCGCAGCGGATCGCTCGGGCCCAAGAGGCGGCCTTCTCCCCCGCTCGGGTCGGGTTGATCATCGCCGGCCTGGAGGTCCCTCACTGCCACTTGCACGCCGTGCCGATCGACAGCGAGTCGGACCTGCACTTTGCGAACGCCAACAACAATGCGACCGACGAAGAGCTCGACCGCGCCGCGGGGGCGTTGCGCAGCGCCCTTGCGAATGCCGGCTACGTCGAAGAGAGCCGGGTGTAGACCTTCACACCCTCGCGGTCGTAGATCATCACAAACTGCTTCCGGGCCATGCCCGCGCCGAACAGACGCCACTCCTCCGGGGTCCACGAGACGTCCTGTTGCGTGACCACGACCCGGTCGACATCGGATGCCGCCGCGTTGGCGTCCGCGAGACCGCCGAGCGCATACACCCGCGGGCGCTCGGCTACCAGCTGCAGCACGGTGGCACTCGCGCGCACCGAGGTGGACTTCGGGAAGGAGTCGGCTGCCTCATGCCGGGCGCGGTCGGATGCGTCTGCGCGCCCCCACTTCCACGGTCGGTTGTAGGGAGAGTTCAACGCGTCAGTCGAGAAGAACCCCAGGGCCGCGACGGTGAGCGCAATCAAGACGCGCCGATCGACCACGACGCGCTCGATTGACCGGCGGCCCATCCGGTTCAGAGCGAAGATCGCGGCGACGAAGGCGAAGACGGTGAGGGGCAGTCCGAACTCGTTCGTGCCGTTTCCGCGCACCGGAACGTCGGCCAGGAGATACAGCGCCTGCAGCGGGAGCGCGGGGACGAGGTACCGCGGCGCGAGCACAGGAAGGAAGAGCAGGGGCGCGAGCAATCCGACGATGAGGCGGATGTTCTCCTCAGCGAGCAAGTCGCCGATCACCTTGTGCGGATGGATGAGCATGCCGCCCGCGATGGAAAACGCATTCGATCCGTAGGCCTTGAACGCTCCGGGCGAGATGAAGCCGGTGCTTCCGAACCGGGGCTCGAGCACGAGCACCGCGAGGATCGTCCACCCCAGCCCGGCGACGACCGTGTTGACACCGACGCGCCGGTCGCCCTGCAAAAAGATCAGCACACCGATGCCGGCGATCACGAGCCCGAGCTCGGCGCTCCAGATCATCGCGGCGGCACTCACGAGGGCGAACGCACGCCATTGTCCTCGCAGCGCCAGATAGGTCGCGCCGAGCAAAGGCGCAACCGCGATCGCTCCTGGGTGGAAGTCCGAAAGGTTGAGGTTGTTCAGCGTCGGCGACGCGCCGTAGGCCACGGTGATCGCAACTGCCGCGCCGACGCGCAAGCCGGCGACCTTTCGAGCGATCGCCCACAACGGCACCACACCGAGCGCCATTCCGAGCGACTGGAGCATCAACAAGGTGGGAATCGCGGGCAGCACCCGCGTGACGTAGGCCACCGGATACATGCCGATCGGCAGGTGCTGAGCCAGCAGATGCGTCCCGGTGATCGTCAGGTCGGCGCTGTGGCCGTGACTGATGAGCCAGAGCCCTTGCGCCGCGGCGGCGATGTCGCCGCCCGCGTCGAGGCTGCGCACCCGCGCTTCGGCGAGCGCGAAGTACACGATGGTGAGCACGCCGGCCACGATCCATGGCAGGTACCTATCGGCCCACCCCGCTTCGAGGCGCGCCTGCCAGCGCATCATCTGGCTGTCGAAGCGACGGCGAAGTCCCGGCGGCGGCCGCGTGGTCGAAGAAGTTGACGCGGCTCGGACGCTCGTCAAAGAAGTTGGTCCTGCCCAGACTCCTCGACCGGCTCGATGAGTTCTGGACCGTTCTCGCGCACGTTGTTCACCGCGCGGCTCACCGGTTGCACGGCAATGAGCGACGCGGGCGCCGGGACGAGCAACTTGCCGAGGGTCTCGACATCGTCGTTCTGCGGATCGAGCCAGGCCGACCACGCGCTGGGAGGGAGCATCACGGGCATGCGATCGTGGATGTCGGCGACCTTCTCGTTGGGTTCCCCGGTGATGATCGTGCAGCTACGGAGCGGATCGCTGATGCGCTCGACATCTTCGGCCGGTCGCCAGATCTCCCACAGCCCCGCGAAGGCCATGGGCTCGCCGTCTGATCGATGGATGAAGTACGGCTGCTTGGCCCGCTGGCCCGGGATCTTCTTCCACTCGTAGAAGCCGTCGGCCGGGATGATGCACCTGCGCTTCTTGAACGAGTGCTTGTAGGCGTTCTTCTCGACGACCGTCTCCGCTCGCGCGTTGATCATCTTGTTGCCGGCCGACGGATCCTTGGCCCAGAACGGCACCAAGCCCCAACGGAAGGTGTCGAGGCGGCGTACGCCGCCGGTTTCGACCACCACATAGACGTCCTGACTCGGCGCGACATTGAAGCTGGGCTCGAGGACCGCTTCGGCGACGGCTTCGACATCGAAGTACTTGGCCAGCTCGTCGGGCGGCGACGATGACACGAATCGGCCGCACATCGAGTGACGAACCTACACTCGCCCCGGCCGTCGCCTTGGCCGTTCTGATGCTTGCCTCTACTACCACCGGATTCCACGTCGGCCTACTGGCCACCGCGTACTGGTTCGGCTTCCGGCACGGCATCGACTGGGACCACATCGCGGCCCTCACCGACATCACCGGCACGCAGGGCTCGTCTCGACGCTCGATGATCTTGGCCACCCTGTATGCGGTCGGCCATGCGCTGGTGGTCTTTGTGCTCGGGCTCGCGGCCATTCTCCTGTCGGAGCAGATGCCGGACTCTGTCGACCTGGTGATGGAGCGGGTGGTCGGCGTGACGCTGATCGTTCTCGGCGTCTATGTGGTCGTGTCGTTGGTGCGCGACGGCCGCGACTTCCGCATGCGGAGTCGGTGGATGCTGCTGTTTGGTGCCTTGCGCCGTCTGCGACACCGTCGTACCGAGCCGGTGGTGATCGAGCACGAACACGAGCACGCCGAGAACGAGGCGCACGATCACACGCACGTGCACGTCCACGTCGGCGGCGGCGGCGGCGGCGGCAGTCGAGGAACGCACAGCCATGCCCACCGCCATGTCGGCGGATTGCCCGATGATCCGTTCACGAGCTACAGCCGGCACTCCGCCTTCGCCGTCGGCATGCTGCACGGCGTCGGCGCCGAGACGCCGACCCAGGTGCTCATCTTCGTCACCGCGGCGGGCGTCGGTGGAAGGGGTGCAGGCGTGATGCTGCTCGCGGCCTTCCTCGTCGGATTGCTGTCCTCGAACACGCTCATCGCGCTCGCCAGCACCTACGGCTTCCTCGGCGCAACGAAGAACTGGCCGCTCTACGCAGCCGTCTCCGCGGTCACCGCGGTCGCCAGCTTGGCCATCGGCACCATGTTCCTCTTGGGGAGCGCCGAGCTGTTGCCCGCGATCTTCAGCGGCTGACCTTGGTGGACGCCTGGGAGCTTCCCGGCTCTCCTGCCGCTCGCCGGGCCCTGATCTACGGCACCGCGGTAAAGGTCGGAGCCCGCTACGGCGCGCGACGCCTGCCGTGGCCGCGAACGACAGGACCGATCGATCGCGTTCACGAGGCCGGGGCGCGGGAGCTCTACAACGCCGCTGTTCGGCTGCGAGGGGGCTTTCTCAAGTTCGGCCAGTTCGTGTCGGCTCGGCCCGATCTCCTCCCAGACGCCTACGTGCGCGAGCTGTCGAAGCTGCAGGATCGTGTGCCGCCCGCTCCGGCTTCGGTCGTGCTGCGCGTCATCGAGGAGGACCTCGGTCCAGTCGCAGACCATTTCGCCGAGTTCGACGCCCATTCCGCATCGGCCGCATCACTGGCGCAGGTGCATCGTGGGGTGTTGCACGACGGTCGTCGTGTGGCGGTGAAAGTGCAGTACCCGAAGGTGGCGGAGATCGTGCCTCGTGAGGCGCGCGATACCGGGCGCATCCTGAACCTTGTCGCGCGCTTCGTGCGTGGGGTCGACCTCCCGACGATCGCCCGTCAGCTCGAGCAGACGATCTTGTCCGAGCTCGACTATGTGAACGAGGCGGCGAACATTGAGCGGTTCCGCGCGAACTTCGCCGGCGAACCCACCGTCGAGGTGCCGTCAGTGCACCATGCGCTGTCCCGTGGGCGAGTGCTGGTGATGGATTGGATCGAGGGTCGCAACCTGGGGCACGCGCTGAGAGAAGTCGAGCGGGCAACCGCGGAAGAAGCGCTGCGCATCCTGGTTGACGCGTTCCTCAAGCAGATCCTGGTCGACGGCTTCGTCCACGCCGACCCACATCCCGGCAACTTTCTGCTCCAAGCCAGCGGTCGGCTCGGCATCGTCGACTTCGGCGCGTGCGTCGCGTTGTCGGAGTCCACCCGTCTCGGATTGTGCGACCTCTACGCCGCGGGGATGACCGGCGATCTCTCTGCGTCGGCCGCCGCGCTCGAGGCCCTTGGCTTTCGCACCCGATCCGGTGACGTGCAGTCGCTCGTCGCGTGGGCCAGCCTGTTCGACGCCGACGCCGCCGAGGGGGATCGCGAAGCGGCCTGGGCCCGTTTGGTCGGCGCCGCCCGGGAGGATCCGCTGGTGAAGCTGCCGGACGAGTTGATCATGATCGGACGTGTGCTGATCGTGCAGACCGGTATGGTCGCCAGCCTCAGCCCGTCGTGGTCGATGCCGGAATTGATCGAGAGGCGCCTCGCGCAAGCCGGAGCTTGATACCCCCCGAAATTGCGTCGCTCGACCACCGTATGAGGGGCTCAGGAGCGCAAGAACGACGTGAGGGCTCGACGAAGACTTCCCGGTTCAGGAGCTTGCCGGGATGCTGCGCCTGCGCAGGGCCCAGGTCGAAGAGACCGTCGAGGACGAGCAGGCTCGCTTGCGCCGCATCGAAGCGCGACTCCGACTATTGGAAGGAGACCCCTCAATGGCGGTACACGACATCGTGATCAAGACCACAGAGCCGTTGCGAGTGGCGGCGGCGAGTGGCGTTGCCTCGGGTTTCGGCCCGCCGCTCGGCCCGGTGCTGGGTGCCCTTTGCGCCGAGATCAGCCGCCACGTCGCAGGGACCGGCGTGGAGCTGGGGATGATGGTGTGTTGGTACGACGATCCCGCCGACGACGGCTCGGTCCTCGCTCACGCCGGGTTCGACGTCGGTGATCAGAAGTTTGATGGCAACGATCGTGTTCGCGCGGAGGAGCTCCCGGTCATCGAGGTGGCGTCAGTGATTCACCACGGATCGATGGAGTCCTGCGAGCCCGTGTACGAAGGACTCGTCCGGTGGATCGAGGACAGCGGCTACGGCCTCGCCGGCCACAGCCGTGAGCTCTACCGCGAGTTCAATCCCGAGGACATGAGCCGCAACGTCACCGAGTTGCAGATGCCGATCTCGCGGTAGGCACGACCTGTATTCTCGGCCTCCGAAGCGAGAGCTCGGAGGGGCCACGTGCGCGACGCTCGGAAGCCGGCAGCGGTAGTCGTACTCATTGCGGTGACGCTCGCGACCCTTGTCGGCACCGGGCCTCCTGCGGCCGCGTTCTACCACAACGCTTGTGACAGAACCGACGCGGAACCCGGCGCGTTTGCCGACGCGGGGATCGCAGCAGACTGCCTGAAGGTCTACGGGATCTCACTCGGCAAGGGCGACGGCACGTTCGGTGAAAACGACAAGCTGCTGCGCAGTCAGGTCGCGAGTTTTTTGGCTCGGCTGTTGTCGCTCGAGGTCGTCTCGCTGGCCAACCGTCGCTCGTTCTCCGACGTCAACGCCAACACCGTGCCGAACTCTCAGGTCCGCGATGAGATCGAACTGCTCGCGGGCGCGGGCATCATCGCCGGGTCTCCTGACGGACTGTTTCATCCCGGGTCGAACATGACGGTCGCGCAAGCGGCAACGTTCATGGTGCGAACTCTCCAACTCGTTCACTCGCAACGACCGAACATGCCCGATTTTCGAGATCAAGGCACCACCTCGGCGAACTACAACTACGCACTCGGGCAAGGCATCCTCGACCCATCGGCCGAGAACAAGGACACCGCGCAGTACCAAAGTGAGCCCACCCAAACGACCGTGCGTGGGCTGCTGGCCGACATGATCGCCCAGAGCCTTCAGAAGCTGGGCAAGTGGTACTACCTCAACTGCGCCGAGGCTCAGCAGGCTGGCGTCACCCCGATTCACCGGCCCGATCCTGGCTACCGCCCCGGGCTGGACCCCGATGGCGATGGCACCGCGTGCTGATCTCGAGCGGCCTCGAACCACACTGACTTTCCGCCGGCCAGAGGTTCGTAGCCCCACTTGTCGGCGAGGGCGGCGACGAGCACGAGTCCTCGACCGCACAGTGCGGTGGCCGAGGGCGTCGCGTTCACCACGGGCGGTGATGTGCTCGCATCGCGGACATCGACCCGCACTTTCTGATCGGTGAGGTCAACCGTCAGCGTGTACGGGGTTCGCGCGTGCTCGACTGCGTTCGTCGCGAGTTCCGTCGTCATCAGGGCGGCCTGGTCGATGAGTTCGTCGGCCCAACCATCGGAGCGGAGCAGGCCGACGACTCGGCGGCGCGCCAGGGAGACGCCGGCGGCGTCGGATGGCATTGTCCAAACCGTCGGAGTCGGACCCATGTGTCCTCCAGCCAGGAGTACTTTTGGCGGCCGGCCCACGGGGTCCAGATGGTGCCGTTCGCAGGGTTCCCGTTATGTCCCGAGCACAAACGGCGACAGACGATCAGGCGTTCATGCCGTCTCGCAGGCCGTCCCGTTTCCGTCAGGGTCGAGCGCAGGACGGTAACCCGCATCGCCGCGGTGCAGCGGGGTCGCGCCGGCGTTGCTCGCCTCGGTGCACGTCGCGTAGAACACCTTGCCGAGTCTCTCGAGGCTCTGCGCGAGCATGTCCGCGAGTAGCCCCCGCTTGTTCGCGTCACCTGCACCGGTGCCGTAGCGCGCGCCGTTCTTGTCAGCCGCGCTGGTGTCGAGAATGCCTTGGGCGATCGCATAGTCGTAGTTCGCGGTCGTGCTGCCCTGATCGCGGAAGTCGGGCATGCTCGGACGTTGCGCGTGGATGAACTGCAGCGTTCGCACCACGAATGTCGCAGCCTGCGCGACACTCAGCGTGCCCGCGGGCCCGAAGGTGCCGTCGGGGAACCCGGCGATGATCCCGGCTCCCGCGAGATGCTCGATCTCATCGCGCACCTGGGCGTTCGGAACCGTGTTGGGATTCACGTCGGGGAACGAACGTGTCGCGCTCAGCGGGATCCCGTTTGTGGTCAGTAACCGGGCCAGCAGGCTCGAGACTTGGCTGCGCAGCAGCGGATCGTTCTCGCCGAACGTGCCATCGTTTTTTCCGAGAGCAATGCCATAGGCCTTGAGACAGTCGGCGGCGAGCCCGGCGTCGGCGAACGCGCCCGCGACCGTGTCGGTGCGATCGCACGCGGTGTGGTACCCCCTCGGTGGCGTGCTTCGGGTGATGTCGGCACTGAACGCAGTTCCGTTGGGAGCCAGATCGCGGGGACACGTCGAACATGAGTCTTGTCCGGGGTTGTCGTCCCACAGCATGAATGCCTGCATGCGGAATGAGGCCGGGGTCCCGATGCACGACGCCAGGAAGCCGGCACCAAAGATCTTGTCGCCGTCCCACCGCGGCACCGCGTCACACACCTTCACCAAGTCCGAGCTGCGATTGACCGAGGCCGACAGCCCGCCGACGTTCAGCAGGAAGACCGCGAAGTCATCCTGGTTGTCACCGTTCACATCGATCGCCCAAAGGATTCCCGTGAGACCGGCGGTCCAATGCGCATCGGAGTTCGGGTTCGATCCGCAGACCAGGCCATGGGCAACGCCGATGGAGGTGTCGGTGTAGTCGCCGGCGAACGCGGTGATGTCCGCGTGACAGTCATTGACCGGCACAGTGTCATTGGTCGTGTCGGCGGCGCTGACCGTTGTGGCTGGTTGCGGCGAGCGCGATGTCGGAGCCGTTTCGTTCGTGGCTGAAGAGTTGTCGATCAACGTCTGCCGTCGTCGTTGCAGGTCTGCTGCCCGCGCTGAATCGGCTCCGCCGGTCGCCGCCTGGGCCACGGGACTCACGCTGAGGGGAAGCGTCGCAACGAGTGCGAGCAGGAGGGCTGCCGCGGTGCGACGCAGGCTGGTCCTCCTCGAAGCCGTCCGTGCGGTGCGCGACGAACGCCTTTGGGTCTGATCGGCCATGGCGCCATCCTCCACTCGGGGCCGAGGTGATCCCCTGCCGCTCTTCCGCCGTCGCGGCGTTGCCACCCTCCAGTAAAACGATGTCGCTGCGCGTCGCAGGGCGCAATGAGCCGATATACCTACACAGACGGCGGTGTCGGGTTCACGGGATGGCAATTCCGTCCACCTGGGCGATCTACGGTTGACGCCCATGGCTACTTCCCGGGGGTCCGCTCCGGACACTGCCGCAATCCGCGGGGCTCTCGTGGTACTCGCCGGTCTCGTCGTCGGCGCCGTGGTCCTGGCGAACACGACCAGCAAGCCGAGCGTGAAACTCGCGTCAGCGGCCACGACCACGACCCGGCCGGCGACGACTACGACCACGGCTCCCGTGGCGCACGCACCGGCGAGCGTGAATGTGCTCGTGCTCAACGGGGTGGACCCGAAGAAGGCGATTGCCACGCCAGCGGCGACGCAGATCGGAGCCGCCGGTTTCACGACGCTGCCTCCCAAAGATGCGACGAAGACCGTCACCGCCTCCGTCGTCTACTTCCTGGCCGGGTACCAACCCGACGCGGCAGCGGTGGCCAGGCTCTTGTCGATACCGCCCGCAGCCGTGGTCCCGCTCCCCACACCACCTCCTCCCGAAATCGGAGACCTCGGCAGCGCGCACGTCGTGGTGATCATCGGCCCGGATGCCCCCGCCGCCGCGGGTTGATCGGCCCCGAATCCGCGCTACTTGCGGTAGATCGAGACGTGCCTCGGCGACGTTGCCTCGAACGCACTTCGGTCATAGTCCCCAAAGCGGTGCTCGAGTTCGAGGTCGGCGGACATCGCCATTGCATCCAACTCTGCAGGCCACGCGTAGCGGACCGACACGGGATAGAGGCGAACTCCTCGCTCGGTGAGGACCACGTGCGACGATTCGATCCTCTGGGCCACTGGGTCATGACGCGACGCGTCGAGAAAGACGAAGTCGGTCGAGACGTGCTGCACCGAGACAATCTGATGGTCCTGAAATCGAGCAACATCAGGCACGAACGCGTCCATCACGAAGTGTCCTCCCGCATCGAGATGAGCCGCGACGTTGCGGAGACAACGAATCTGGTCTGCTTGGGTGGGAAGCGCGAAGAGCGTCGTGAACGGGACGTAGATCAACGAGAACGTCCCCGGAACGTCCACGTCCGCGAAGTCGCCCATCACGACCTCGATGTGTTCGCCCCCGCTCTTGGCCCGCAGGCGGTCGACCATCGCCGGTGAGGCGTCGACGCCAATGACCTCAACTCCCTTCGCGGCGAGCGGGATGGCGACCCGACCGGTGCCGATACCGAGCTCGAGGGCCCTGCCGGCGCCGGCAAACTCCGCGAGCAACTCGACCGCCGAAGTTGGGTCCATGCGAGCCGTGTACCACTCGTCGTAGACCTCAGCGATTCGATCTCCGTAGGTCGACGCGCCGTATCCATCCATGCACCGAAGTCCAGCACGGCAGGTGACATTCGGCGCGTGCCTTTTCGCGTCCTCTGATCGGCTGCGCGATGGTATGAGGCGATGACCGCCCACAGCCGTACTGCCGCAGTCGGCCAGCAGGCTCCGGACTTCACGGTCGCCGATCAACACGGCAATGAGTTTCATCTGTCCGAGGCGTTGGGCGCCGGGCCCATCGTGCTCGTGTTTCTCCGAGGGTTTGCCTGACCGTTCTGCCGGCGGCATCTCTCGCAGTTGCGAGATGACATCGACCGATTCACCGCCGCTGGTGCGCGAGTCGTGGCGATTGCGCCGGACACAGTCGACGGCGTCGCCAAGTTCGTACAGGGCAACGAGTACCCCTTCTCGC
>JBEEGD010000208.1:0-5133 GCA_041166685.1 Acidimicrobiaceae bacterium
CCCGTGTCTTGCCGGAGTGGACGATCCGGTCGGCGCGTACCCCGAGCGAGTCGATCGCTTGACGGGCAACACGGGAAACGTCGTCGATGCCGTCGTCGGTGAGTGACCGATCAGGATCTTCGGCCTCGGTCTTGGCTCGACCGTGCTGAGCCAGGTACAGCCGCACGATCTTCGTCAGCTGTCGACGATGACGATGCGGGGGTGGAAGTCAAAGCCGGCGACCTCGGCGTCATCTGCGGCGGCCGCGAGCACGGCCTGCATCACCAGTCGTTCGTGGTCGGTCAGGTCGATCGTGTCGAGCTTGGCGACCAGTGCCTTCAACTGGCCGCTCGTGACCCTGATCTCGTCGGCCATCGCCGCCTCCTCGCCGGGTTGACGGAGTGTCACCCAACTAGTCGACGCGGGACCGATTTAGTTACAACCACGCGGACCGGTAGCCCATTCTCGAACCCATCCCTACTTGCTACCTAGAGTCCGGCGATGAGCCAAGCCGTTTCTCCGTCGATCGATCACCTCCAGACAACGTGGCGATCGATCGATGAGCTGTGTTCTGCGCTGAACGACGCTGACTGGGTGACGCCGACGGGGTGTCCCGGTTGGACGGTGCAGGACAACGTCTCGCACCTCATCGACTACGAGGCTCGCGCTCTTGGACGACCGGGGCCCGAGCACACGCCTGCGGATGTGTCGCACACGAAGAACGCGATGGGCGAGAGCAACGAGGTCGGCGTCGACTTCCGGCGCGCCAAGTCGGGGGCGGAGGTACTCGACGAGTTCCGTGAAGTGACTGCAGCGCGGCTCGCGCAGTTGCACGCCTTGACCGCCGACGATCTGAAACGAGAGATCGTGACGCCCGCGGGACCAGGAACGCTGGCGGACATGCTGCGCCTCCGCGAAATGGACACGTGGACGCACGAACAGGACATGCGACGGGCGGTCGGCCGTCCGGGCAACACCGAAGGGCCCGCTGCTCAGGAGGCAGTGGAGTTTTTCGCCGACTTTCTCCCGCTCATCATCGGCAAGCGCGCCGAGACGCCCGACGGTGCGAGCGTCGTCGTCGAAATTGGCAAGTTGCATCGCTCGGTGATCGAAGTCGCCGACGGACGGGCCAAGGTCGTCGACCACGAGCCCGAGACCGCAACGGTCACGTTGACCATTCCGCCGACGACGTTCGCCGCACTGGTCGGGGGACGTTCCGATGCTCCGGACGATGCAGAGATCAAGGGCGACGAATCCCTCGGCCGCGCGATTTTGGCGCAGCTCGGGTTCATGCCCTGAGAGCGACTGTCAGCCGGCGGCGCGACGAACGAGGCGCAGATCGGGCTTCGGCGGCGTCGGAACCGGGTCGTACATGTGCACTCGGTCGCGACCGCCGCGCTTGGCTTCGTACAGCGCGCTGTCGGCTTCACCGAAGGTTTGGGCGAGTGACTTCCCCGCGCGATGAACGGCGATCCCGATGCTGAGGGTGGTTGTGGGGTTCAGCAATCGCCAGCCGTGCAGGAGCCGCTCGGCCACGTCGACCGGCGAGGCGCCTGCCGCGCGCTGGATGATGACGAGCTCGTCGCCGCCGTAGCGGAAGACCTCATCGGTGCCCCGCAGGGCACCCTGGAGATACTCACCGAGAGATGTCAGTAACCGATCACCCTCGGCGTGGCCGAAGGTGTCGTTCACGACTTTGAAGCGATCAAGGTCCAGCAACAACAGGGCATCGCCATCGCGCAGCGAATCGAGCAATTGCTCGCCCTTGCGGCGGTTGCCGAGCCCAGTCAGCTCGTCGGTCACCATCGCGGCGGCGAGCGCGTCGGTGGCGAGCTGCTGTGCGTCGTGCGCTTGGCGCATCTTCTCGACCGTGGCGGCCATCACCTCGCCGAGCATCACGCAGACCGGAATGACCACACCGACGGAGCGGATGAAGTCGTCGTTCGCAACGTTCGCGGTGATGATCGGCAGCAAGTAGGCGATGCACGCCGGCACCGCGAGACGGATCGACGTCCCCGGTGGATGCCACATCCCAACCCACGCGAACACGACCACGAAGTACACGCCGTAGACGGTCGCCGGCGTCCCGCCGTACGCGTCGGACAGGCACACGAGCCCAAGGGCAACGGGAACGAGAAACAATGTCGTGTACGGCGACCACCGATGCCAGGGCGCGTGCCACGCGAGAATGCCGGCGGCGACAGCCACCACGTTGATCGCCGAAACGAGGGGACGGTTGTAGCCCGACGGCCCCGGCAGCAGGACGTTGACCAGGCCCACGGTGCCCGAGAGGACGAACAGCGCTGCCGCTTGCCCACCGGCGGTCCGGAATCGCAGACGAAGGCTCCCAACCATTCCTCTGTATGTCGGCAAACGGCCCCGGAAGGTGAAGTGAACGAATGGACCATTTGCGGTTGGTTCCTGCGGCCGAGTGCCGGGTCTCGACCCGAGGGGCCGCCGGGGTCTAGCGGCGGCGAGCCACCACGAAGTCCGCCACCTCGTCGAGGGCGTCGCGGGGGTTGGGGCCCTTCATCAAGTACAGGTCCGCTCCCGAATTCTCGACGCTGCCGGCCAGCCCGGTCATCCCGGTGTACACCGCGATGACCGCGTCCGGGGCGACGGCTCGCAGGAATTCGACCGCCTCGAGACCCGACATGCCCCGCATCGTCCGTCGATCTTGAGCGGAGCTCCCATCGTGTTCGAGCGGCTCCGCGGTGCAGAAGTAGTGGTCAAGGAGAATGGCGTCGGGTGCTGCGTCCCGAGATTGGGCGACGGCTTCCTCCGGGGAGGTGGCCGCACCCACCAATTCGACCGCCGGGTGGTCCCTGGCGATGACCGTCAACACCTCGATGAGGTCGGGGTCATCGTCGATCACGAGCAAGCGCACGCGCGCCGATGACGCCAAATCTCCCAACGAGCTGACCCCCAGCCGTTCCTGACTGCGCAGAACCTAGACCTCGACTGCATCCCCGGTGCAAATGGTGCCGGGCGTGACCACGCCGGCGTACGCGCCGACGCAGGCCCAACGGCCGAGGCCGCTGATCTCGACCCGATTGTGCTCCGTGGCGGCTCTGAGCACTTTCCGGTCTTCGGGCAATTCACCTTGCGCCATGGTCGTCATCACACAGCGCATCGTCGGCATCATCACGCTGACGCTGGCGTCCGCGCCGAGGCGGACAGTCGCTCCTACCCATGCGTTCTCGACGAATCCGTCGTCTGCGGTCGCGAGAACGACGTTGGGACGAAAGCGTTGCACGGCGAACTGACTGGCCGGTTGCCTGCGCCGCAGTTCGTCGAGGCTCGACGACGTCACAAGGTGCACGGGAGCGAGGTCGAAGAACGAACCCGGCGCGGCGGCCAGGCCGAGCGCCAGCTCGCTGACCGCTTCGCCTTCGTCTGATCGCACGCGGGTGCTGTCGATGAACTCCGTTGGGGCCATGCCCTCGATGTCCGGCCAGGTCTCCTCGAAGGTCGCGCCCTGGGGTGCGGCGCTCGCCAACGTCACCTCACGACCAAGAAAGCGCGAGAGCACGTCGTCCACACTGGCGTCGTCACTCGTGACGACGGTGCCGTCGGGCAGCGTGATTCGGACCGGCGGCGGGGGCTGACTGGCGACGGGTTCATCGACGAATTCGGCCCGACAACTCAACAGCGATCGCCACTTTCGAGGGTTCTTGGCACTCGCCACCTTGCGGTCCGAACTGTCGATCACCGCATAGGCGCGATCGCCGGCGACACCGGCTTCCGTGAGCACCGAGCGGGTCCGCTGCTCGCCCAGCATCGACTTCACGGGATACCGCCACAGCTCGCTGATCTCCATGTGCAGAGCTTGGCAGGGCAGGTCAGGGCGCGCCCGATGGAGAAGTCCCTACGCAGCGCGGTCCAGGAGGCTCCAGCCGCTCAATGTTTCACGGAAAGTGGCCGATACCCCGACCGAGGGTCGCGGTGCGGTAGAAGGGGTGACGTGGTTCTTGCTGGCCTGCTGATGGTTGTGGTTGCCGCTGGCGTGATTCTGCGCGCGGCAAACACCTATCTCAACGGAGCCCGGTCTGCGAACCTCCCCGCTTCCAGCGCCGCCGCCGCGGTCGAATCCGACCCGGACGCACCTGTCGTCCATTCCCTGCGCCCCTGGGTGCTTCGCGGCATCGAGGTCGAAGAAGCCAAGAAGTGGATCGACCGCGGGTTCGACGCCGACCACGCCTTTCTCCTCAGGTCGATGGACGTCGATCCCCGCAGCGCGACGCGTTTGCGCATGGCCGGGCTCGACGATTCGGCATTGGTCGCACTGGTTGAAGAGGCGTCGTTCCGCCATCAGACGGGCCTCGCCGACCTCGTCGCCCTGACCGAGCAGGCCCCACACCTCGCTCCTCGGGCCGTCGCCTGGATGGCGCTGGGGATCTCGACCGATCGCGCGCTCGCCTATGCCGGCGCCGGCTTCACTCCGCTTGGGTCCGACCGTTGGCGCGCTGCCGGGTGGGACATGGACGAGGCGCTGCCCTGGTTCTCCGCGCGCTTCTCACCCGCGAGCGCCAAGGCCTGGCGGGCCAACAACTTCGATCCAGAGGAAGCGCGGGCGTGGAAGCGTGAGCACTTCGGCGTGAAGCAGGCGATCGAGTGGCGCCAGCTCGGCGACACGCCAGCGCAGGCTCGAGAGGTCGAGGAACAATTCACGAAAGCGCGCGTGACGGTGACCGACGGACTGCTGTGGCTCGACCGCGGCTTCTCGGTCGACGAGATTTGCGCCGGGTGGCCGGCGATGGCCGCCGGAAGCGACAGCGGAACATGGCGCGCGGAGTGGAAGGGTTTCGCGCTCAGCCCCACCGAAGTCAAGGCGTGGCACGCGAAGTTCGATCACGACGAAGCCGCCGAATGGCTGGAAGCCGGTGTGCGCGACCCTGCCGCGGCCATCCGCCTTCGAGCGCGCGGCCTCGGACCCCAACGTGTGGCCGACGTCGTCGCGGAACGGTTGCCGGACGCCTTCGGCGTCGTGCCGGTCACTCGTGACGACTTGCTCTCGGCTGCCGGTCAGCTGGCGCGTGCTGGGGGATCGCCCGAGATTCGGCACCGCTTGCAGGTTGCTGCGGCAGTGAACGGGGCCGGCGATCCCAGGGAAGTCGGTGCCGACCTGATCGACGACGTGATCGGCGAGCTCCG
>JBEEGD010000209.1:0-6400 GCA_041166685.1 Acidimicrobiaceae bacterium
GCGAGCGCCGAAGCACAGCCCGCACTCGAGCGACCAAGTCGGGCGCTGATGGCGGCTTCAGGATGAAGTCGTCGGCCCCAACTTCGAGGGCGCGTACGCGGGCCTTCTCGGCATCGACCCCGCTGACCACGACGATCGGGCCCCGGTGGGCCTCCGTGACCGCCTCGATCAGGTCGAGACCCGAGACACCCGGCATGACCATGTCCACGATGACGAGATCGGCGGATTCCTGTCGGAGCGCTTGAAGCGCCCCGGCCCCTTCGCCGAAGGACCTCACGTCGAACCCCTCGAGTGCCAACGTGGTCCTCAGCAGCACGCGAGCTGAGCGGTCGTCGTCGACGACAACGATTCGCCCCTGATCGATGACTTGGGTGCCCCGACTCGCCTCACGTCCCGGGTCGAACCGACTCATGCTGGACAGATCGACACGCGAAAGCACCGACTTGATAGCGCAGTCGCGTCACGCGGTCACGCCACGAGGTGGACCGGATAGCCCTGGATTGCGACAGACCACGTGGTCCGGTCAGAGACCGTGGTACCAGCGGCGAAGTTGTACCGGATCTGCCACCACGCGTTGTCTGCTGGTGGGGAGTAGCCGGCGAGGTCGACCTTGAGAACCACCGACTGGCCATTGAAGTTGTTGGCGCGAACGTCAAGGGATGAACACGGGCAGGATGAAAGCGGCTTCGACCAGGACCGCGCCGCGGTCACCTTCCGATCGCCCCCACCGCCAGCCCATCAGAGCGAACCAGACAGCTGGATACCGGCCGGGCCGATCACGATGAGGAACAGTGGCGGAAAGATGCAGAACACCATCGGGATGAGCATCTTCACCGGGGCCTTTTGGGCCTTCTCCTGGGCGGCCTGCTGACGGCGGATACGCATCTCCTCGGCCTGGCTCCGCAGGACGGTCGAAACCGAAATGCCGAACTGGTCGGCCTGTCGCATTGCCACGACGAAGGAACGGATCTCGGGCAGGTGCACTCGCTCGGCGATGCCACCTAGGGCCTCTGATCGACTCGCTCCCGCCCGCATCTCGCCGAGCGCGAGTGTGAACTCGTCGGCCAGCTCGCCCTCGAGGTTGGCGACGGTCCGCGACACCGCAGCGCTGAACCCGAGACCGGCCTCGACGCAGATGACGAGCAGGTCGAGGAGGTCGGGCATCTGGCGGAGGATGCGCCGCTCGCGGTCCTCGACGGCACGACTCAAGCGCATCGATGGGAGCAGCACGCACGCCAGGAGCCCGAGACCGGGAGCGGCGAGGCGGACGATGCCGCCGATCGACGCCGTGGCCGAGTACAGAACGATGGCGACGACGGGTGCGGCGAGCAGCGTGAGGGACCGCAGGGCGAGGAAACGGTCTGCGGCAGACGGGTCGAGGCGACCAGCGCGTCGCATGTTGACCCGCACTTGCGCCACGTAGTCGGCGGGTGAGAACCGGCGACCGAGTTTGGCGAGCAGGCGAAGAGCGGGCTCCGCGAGTCGGTCCTTCGCGGTCAGCATCAGCTCCTGGTCACGAATGTCGACCAGCGTGTAGAGCTCGTCGATCTCGCGGAGCTTGGCCCGCATCGACGCCCGGTCGGTGGCGACAAGGCCGACCGCTGCGACCAGACCAGCGAGGCTGACCGCGGCGACGATCGCAATGAGATACCCCTGCAACGCGGCGGGATCACGCATCGATCTTGACCAGCTTCGTCATCCACGCGTAGCCGCCGCTGATCATCAGCGTGGAGATGCCCAGCATCGCCTGACCGACCGTCGTGGTGAAGAGCGGCATCATGTACTCGGGGTTGACGACGTACATGACCGCGCCGAGTGCGGGTACGAGGATCACGAGCATGATCGCCGAGGCCCGGCCTTCGGCCGTCAGCGCCTTGACCTCCCCTCGCAGGCGAGCGCGCGACCGCATGGTTGTCGCAACCTGCTCGAGGAGCTCCGACAGGTTGCCGCCCACCTCAGCCTGGATCTGCATGGCGAGCACGGCCCAGCGGAAGTCGTCGCTCTCGACCCGCTCGGACGCGTCGGCCAGCGCGTCAGGCATCGACCGGCCCAAACGCAGCTCGGCGACGACCTTGCGGAGCTCGCGCCCCATCGGATCCTCGGTCTGCTGCGACAGTGACTCCATCGCTTGACCAACCGACCGGCCGGCGCGCAGCGAGCCGGCCAAGTTGGTCAGCGCATCCGGGAGTTGCGCCGAGAACCGCTTGCGCCGGCGTTTGACCAGGAAGCTCAAGATCATCCCGGGCATGAGGGCGACCAGCAAAGCGACGAGCAATGTCTTGACGGCGTCGTGGGTCACGAGGAAGACGAGGCTCGGCAGCACGATTGCGAGCGCGGCCTGGGCGAGGATCAGTTCGACGGGTCGAACCGCCAGATCAGCGGCGCGGAGCTTGCGTTCGACGCTGCCGACCATGCCTCGTCGCTCGGCCAAGTTCGCCGTGAGTGCAAGCGCCCGCTGCAGCACCGGCGACGCGGCAACGGCATTGTCCAGTTTGGTGTTGCCGCGACCGCTGCGAGTTGCCTGCGTGCGCAGCGGCGCGGTGTGCTTGTCCTTCGACGTCGAGGCGACGTGCAGCAGCACCACCGTGGCCGTCGTGAGTCCGGCGACAAAGGCAGTACCGAGCCCGACGACGACGGGGTCGATGTCCGCGATCATCGCAGCGCCGCCATGCGGTCCTTGAGTGATTGGTCGGAGGGTTCGAACATGTCGGCACCGACCTCTACGCCGTTGTCCTGGAGCTTCTCGGCGAAGGTGGGGCGCACGCCGGTCGGCTCGAGCACTCCACGGTGGCGGCCGTGCTCGCCCAGGCCCGCCTTGAAGTCGAACAAGAAGATGTCTTGGAGGGTGATCTTGTCGCCCTCCATGCCGTCCACCTCGGTGATGTGGGTGACGCGCCGAGAGCCGTCCCGCAAGCGAGTGAGCTGCACGATGAGATCGACCGCGGCGGCGACCTGTTCGCGAATGGCGCGGACCGGCAGATCGAAGCCGGCCATGAGGGTCAGGGTCTCGATGCGGGCCAACGCATCGCGCGGGCTGTTCGAGTGGACAGTGGTCATCGAACCGTCGTGGCCCGTGTTCATTGCCTGGAGCATGTCGAGGGCTTCGCCGCCTCGGCACTCCCCCACGACGATTCGGTCGGGCCGCATGCGGAGGCTGTTTCGCACGAGATCGCGAATGGTGACCTCACCCTTGCTCTCGATGTTCGGAGGCCGGGTCTCCATGCACAGGACGTGACGCTGGTGCAGCTGGAGTTCCTTGGCGTCCTCGACGGTGACGATGCGCTCGTCGTTGGGGATGAACGAGGAGAGGACGTTCAGCAGAGTGGTCTTGCCGGTGCCGGTGCCGCCGGAGACGATGATGTTGAGCCGGCCTTCGATGCAGGCCTGCAGAAACTTTGCGCTGCGCTCATCTATCGTTCCGAAGCCGATCAGGTCCTGGGCCATGAACGGATCCTTCGCGAACTTGCGGATCGTGAGGAACGGGCCTTCGATCGCAAGGGGCGGAATGATGGCGTTCACGCGGGATCCGTCGGGCAGGCGGGCGTCGACCATGGGCGAGCCCTCGTCGATGCGCCGGCCGACCTGCGAGACGATCTTGTCGATGATGCGGCGGACGTGGGCGGCGTCCACGAAACCGGACTCGACCTCGACAACCTTGCCGGCGCGCTCCACGAACACGATGTCGGGCCCGTTGACCATCACCTCGGTGACCGACTCGTCGTTGAGCAGCTCTTCGATCGGCCCGTACCCGACGACGTCGTTCCTGATGTCGGCGGCGAATTGATCGAACAGTTCACCGTCGAGCGCGATGTCGTTGGCGGCGAAGGCCTCGGGAATCAGTTCGTGAAGTCGCTCCTCGAGCTCGCGGTCCTCCACGGTGTCGTCGAACAGCAGAGGCCCGAGTTCACGCACGATGTGACGGTGGACCTTGGCCTGCACATCGGGCAGGAGCCTGGCGCGGCTCGACAGCAGTGGCATGGGCGGTTCCGGCGCTGACTGCGACGTAGATGTGGCGGGGCGCGTCGCGGCCGGCGGGGCCGGCGGCTCCGACGTGAGCGGCGGGAAACCGTTGGCGACACGAGCCGCTTCAATGCGATCGCGGAGCTGACTCACTGGAGACCCTTCATGCCGGTGGGAAGGCGTTCGCCTTGTCGACCAGCGGCACCGGATCGCCGGGTCCGGTCGACGGTCCGACGAGCGTGAGGTACACGTCGTATTGGCTCGTGAGGAAGAGGAGGCGCGCCGCGTCTTGCGGCGGGACGGCGACGCTGTAGAGGCCGGTGCCAGGGTTCGCCGCGGCCTCGGTGGCACCGGCGTGGGGGGCGGTCACTGCGCCGATCGCGATGATCTGAAGGTTGCGGAACGCGTGCAGGATCGCGGGGCCGCCGGAATCCGGAAGGCCCAGCTCGGCGGCGTTCGGAACCCCAATGAGCAGGTTGATCCGATCGCCGGGCCGGATCAGATCGGCGACCGCTTGGGGCGCCGCGGCCTGGAACGACACGGCGACGGTGTCCTTCGGAAGTTCATCGGCAAACGTCGCCGGACCGAGCCTCTTGGCTGATGCGGAGTCGGCAAATGTGCCGTTGACCACGAGCTGGCCTTTGCGCAGCACGCCGGCCGCAACCATGTCCTTGAGCGCGGCGGGATCGGATACCGCACTCGCAGGTAACGCTGACCGGAGCGTCTTGGACTGGACCACAAGCCCGTTGTTCCAAGCGGCGGCGAAGGGTGTGCCGTCCGGGACGTCCTGCGTCGCCACCAGCGTGACGACGAGGTCAGCGCCGGCGGTCGCCCGCTTGTTGGCGTTGCCGACGTAGTTCACGAGTGCGAACCCCGAGCCGAGTGCGACAAGAGCGGCGACGATGAGAACGGTGATTCGGTTCACGACGGCACCGCCGCAGTGGTGTTCTGGCGTGCCAGGAGATGATCGACAAGACCCTGGGCGGTGGCCGCACGGCGCCGAGCGGCGGCGACCTCGCAGACAGGTTCGTCGAACCTGTCGAGTTCGATCTGTACGACGAGCGCGGGCTCTGTGACCTCGGGCGCGGTGAAGGCATCGGCGAGGAGCAGCCCCTCGAGTCGGCGGGGGTCGAGCTGGTCGCCGACAGCCTTCTGGAGCTCGATCACCGCAGCAAGTGCCGCGCCGGCGCGCGCGACGTCGGTCATCGGACCACGGTCGAATGCGCCGAGATGACGGATCAGCAGCGACTGCGCACCGGCGACCTCGGCGCGGCAGCGGGCGGCCTCGCGGAGCAGCCGAAGTGCATCCTTCATCTTGGGTGCCCTTCTCGTCCGGCTGGCCGCCGCGATCTTGCGACGCACGCCGACGAGGGGCCACGAAGCGCGACGGCACCGCAGCTTGTGAGCGGGAACGTCCCAGATGACGTCGGTGAACGCGGCGTAGACGCGGTCGTGGAGCCGTCGTGATTCGGCGAGCAGGGGACCGTGGATCTCGAGCACTGCCTCAGCGAGGGCGGCTGCCCTCGGGTCGGCCCACGCCGGCTCTGGCGTGGGGCCGGAGCCGATGGCGATGATTGCCGCGGCGATGCGGCGGAGCTGAGCGGGTGGGACCTCGTCGAGTGACGCGCGGAGTACCTCGCCCAACAACTCGGTTGCGTCCCGCAGGGGCTGCATGGACTTTTCGTCGGGCAGCGGTCGGAGCGGGATGACCTTTGCGAGACGCGGTTCGGGCACGCCCACTGGCTGCGAGGCTCGGGCCTGAAGCGTCATAAACCATTCTTCGGCGTTCCCGATCACGCCGCTGTTGCCCGGTGAGGAGAGTTGTCCGGGTGTTGAGATTTGTCGTCGACAGACAAGCCGATAAGACGTGATGCGATCGCGTCAACAGGCGGCAATCACCGCCCGGACCGCGCACAATGCCCCGATGCAGGTCCGAACGGAGCCGCTGGCACCGTGGCTCATCGGCGCGCTGGCGATGGCCAGCCTGCTCATCGTCGGATACTTCACGGAGGGCGTCGGCTACGGCATCCGGGCTGCACTCGTCGTGGCACTGGCCGCCCTCGTCACCGCCGCCGCACTCGTCGCGGCCCAGTCGCGCGCGGGCCGCGAGGCGGTGATGCACGAGCATCGGCAGCGTCCCACGGCCGAGCAGCTCGCGGATGACGTGCCCCTGTTCGTCGGCGACGGCAGCTCCTATGTCATCGGGATGCTCGGATGGACCGAAGCCGTCAGCGAACTGCTCAGTCACGCAATCGCCGCTTCCGGCGACACTGTTTCGGACGAGCTCCTCACCGCCCGAGGGGACGCGGCTGCGCTGCAGCAACTGCTGCGCGAGGCCGCGGTACACCACCCGAGCAACGTCGGCATTGCCCGACTGCACTGGGTGTCCACGCTGTGGGAGCTCGATCAGCCCCGTATCGAGGCGATCGCGGCCGAGGCC
>JBEEGD010000210.1:0-3172 GCA_041166685.1 Acidimicrobiaceae bacterium
GGTCAGCGGCGCCGGCCGAGCGAGCGCCAGCGAGCCGGACGGTGATGGGGCTCGGGGGCGCAGCCCCCGGGATGAAACGCCGCTGACGCGCGTCTGCTTCGTCTGCTGGGGCAACATCTGCCGGTCGCCCACCGCGGAGGGGATCATGCGATCACTGGTCGCCGAGGCCGGGCTGAGCGATCGCATCATCGTCGACTCGGCAGGAACGAGTACCGAGGAGCTCGGGCGTCCGGTCGATCGTCGAGCGGTGAAGGAAGCCGCGCGGCGCGGGATCACCCTCGAGCATGTCGCATGGCAGTTCCAGCCTGAGGACTTCGATCGGTACGACCTGGTGCTCGTCGCCGACGACATGAACCTCAGACGAATGCGTCGGCTGGTCCGCGGTGACGACGACCTTTCGAAGCTGCATCTCCTTCGCGAGTTCGATCCCGCGTGCGACTCCCACGACAGCGATGTGCCCGACCCGTGGTACGGCGGCGAGGACGGGTTCGTGCACGTGTACGACCTCATCGAAGCGGCGTGCCGCGGCCTCCTCGAGCAGCTGCGTTGACCGAGACCTTCCGCAAGCACAACCCGAACGCGCCCGCCGATTTCTTTGCCGTCGAAGCCAACGGACTCGAGTGGCTACGCGAGGCGAACACCGTCGCCGTCCCGCGTGTCGTTGCCGTCGGCGACGATTTCATCGAGCTGGAGCGGATCGAACACGGTCGTTGGACCGATGCGGCCGACGAGCGCTTCGGGCGAGAGTTGGCGGCGTTGCATCGTGCGGGCGCGGAATCATTCGGCGGCGAGCGCGGCGCATACATCGGTCCCCTTCCGATGCCAAACGAGATCGCCGACGACTGGCCGTCGTTCTACTGGCACCAGCGGATCGAACCGTTTCTCCACGCCATCTCGAGTCGCGGTTTATTCGAACGGCTGCAATCTCGCATCCACGGGATCGCAGGCCCTCCCGAGCGACCGGCCCGAATCCACGGCGACCTGTGGCGAGGCAACGTGCTCGCCGACCCGACGGGAACCCCCTGGGTCATCGACCCCGCGGCACACGGCGGGCACCGTGAGACCGACCTGGCCATGATGCGGCTGTTTGGCGGCTTCAGCGACCGGTGCTTCGCCGCATATGACGAAGCCTTCCCTCTGGCCGACGGATGGCGCGAGCGCATCGCGCTCCACCAAATCCACCCGCTGCTCGTGCACGCCGTGCTTTTCGGTGGCGCCTACGTCGGTCAGGCACTGGCCGCCGCGCGCTGCTATGCCTAGAGGTATGCGCTTCGCAATCAAGACCTCGCCCCAGAACACGACCTACAAGGACATGCTCGCCGTGTGGCAGGCGGCCGACGACATGCCGATCTTCGAGTCCGGCTGGACGTTCGACCACTTCTATCCCATCTTCTCGGACCACACCGGACCGTGCCTCGAAGGCTGGGTCACCACCACCGCGCTCGCGCAAGCCACGAAACGCTTGCGCGTCGGCGTGCTCGTGACCGGCAACGTGTACCGGCATCCGGCGGTGCTGGCCAACATGGCCGCAGCACTCGACGTGATCTCCGACGGCCGGCTCGAACTCGGCCTGGGCGCAGGCTGGAACCAGCAGGAGTGCGATGCGTACGGCATCGAGCTGCCACCGTTACGGGAACGGTTCGACCGCTTCGATGAAGCCGTCGAGGTGATCGTGAAGCTGCTGACTGAGACCACCGCCAACTTCCAAGGCAAGCACTACCAACTCGTCGACGCGTACAACGAGCCCAAGCCCGTGCAGAAGCCGCATCCGCCGATCGTGATCGGGGGCGGCGGCGAGAAGCGCACATTGCGTACCGTCGCACGGTGGGCCCAGCACTGGAATGTCCCCGGTGGTGGCGTGGACGAGTTCCTGCGCAAGCGCGACGTCCTGCACCGGCATTGCGCCGACATCGGGCGCGACCCGAGCGAGATCATGACGTCAACGCATCTTCGTCTCGACCCCGACGACATGGACGCGCTCGTCAAGGAGACCTCGGCGTTCGCTGACGCCGGGCTCGATCTCGGCATCGTCTACTTGCCGCCACCTCACACGCCGGCGGTGCTCGAACCGCTGGCCGCGGCGCTGGCGCCCTACGCCGGTTGATCGAGCCCATCGAGGTCGACGACCCCGCCGACCCGAGGCTGTTCGACTTCGTCGAGCTTCGTGACGGACGCTCGCCCGAGGGCGCGTTCATCGTCGAGGGCTTGACGCCGCTGAGTGAGTTGGTGCGGTCGCGGTATCGAACCAGGGCGGTCCTGATCGCGCACTCCAAGCTCGACGCGGTCATGCCATTGCTGGACGGCATCGACGCGCCGCTGTACGTGGGCGACATGACGCTGCTGCGCGCGACGGTCGGCTTCAACTTGCATCGCGGTGTCGTGGCGTCGGCCCAGCGACTGCCACCTTCCGACCCGTTGTCGCTGGTTGGCGATGCCCATCGCATTGCCGTCCTCGAGCAGCTCAACGACGTCGAGAACCTCGGCAACCTGTTCCGCAGCGCCCGAGCCTTCGGCATCGATGCCGTGCTGCTCGATCCCCAAACTGCGGACCCGCTGTACCGCCGGTGCGTGCGCGTCTCGATGGGCCACGTGATGCATGTCCCGTTCGGGCGGTTCGATCGTTGGCCGAGCGCGCTCGACGACGTGCGGTCACGCCGGTTCACCGTCGCGGCGCTCACCCCGTCACCCGACGCGACACCGATCGACGAATTCCAGGCAGAGCGAGTCGCGTGGCTCCTCGGCGCGGAGGGCGCGGGACTCAGCGACGACGCTCTCGCGCTCGCTGACGTTCGCGTGAAGATCCCGATGGCCGAAGAGGTCGACTCGCTGAACGTCGGCACTGCCGCCGCGATCGCGTTCAGGTACTGATCACGGCGGTGCGGAGCTACGAACCGGCGAACACCTCGTCAGGCGACGAGAGGTGAACGATCCGAACGACTGGGATGCCCCAACCGGAGATCGCGTCACGCACGATCTCTCCTCCGTAGGCGATGGGGTCGAAGTCTGTGCTCTCGCTCGGTCGAGCAACTGAGATCTCGACGGCAAACGCAACGGTCACTTCCTCAACGGCGTCATTGCGGGGCGTTGCGGTCATCGGAACCTCCCGATCGGTGCGGTGGGGACGGCGTACCCAGATCACGGCTCTTGCAAGCTTGTGGCTGAACGCGAGGGC